>NZ_JAYGII010000045.1:0-15186 GCF_034931365.1 Natronospira elongata | reverse complement strand
AGAGAAAAAATCCCGTTGGCTGCGGGCGCGAATGAATTAATCAGAGGTTCCTTAGGGCAAAGGCGCAGTATAACCCGGCATAGGTCCCGGGGCCGAGGTATTGATTAGCAGCTCTCTATGGACATGCTGTAAGCGATTCGGGTCAGATAATGAAAGAATGCCATGGATCAATCGAAGCTCCGCCAGGAGCTAGCCCTTCTGCGCAATTCGTTGAATTCGCTGAAAAAGCGCTTGTGTTCTGGCTGATTGTTCCCGCGTAACGCTTTCCAGTGCATACTCAAAAGAGGACTCCGACAAGAAATCAGAAAAATGTCCTGCAATGTATTGCCTGAATTCCATGTTCTGAGCGGCGATCTCTACCTCGACTTCTGGTCGACCATCGAGGAGAGTCAGAATGTCCTCAATGTCCCGGCTGGCGAGAAAGTCTCCATCGCCACGCCCGAGGAAGGCCTCAATCTTCGTTGCGAGGAAGAATGGCGGAGAGACGATATGGATTTTCGTGCCTGTTCTGATTTTATGCCTGAAGGCTGACCTAATGGCGTCCGGATACCAGCGGTTCGAGAACGTCAGGATATTTTCGTCAGTCGGCATGATGTCGACTGTCAGGTCGTCCAGTGACCAACGGCAGATAACCTCTTCGTTCATCGATTCGCGGAACCCTCTCTTCCGGAGAGATTCTTGTAGTCGCACGTAATCCGCAAAGCCGATCACGTCAACAATAAGGTCAATATCCTTGGTTGCCCGGATAGTTTCCCTCACGATCGGGTCGCTCACCAATAGACCAGTTACGCACCCTCCAACGAAGGCCATCCGATTGCATAACCTGGCTCCCAAGCGATTGGCAACGTGAGCAATTTGCTCTTCAAGGTCGTCCGAGACATTCATAGCCAACTCAGTTCCTTCTTTAGCTGTTCTATGGCGAGATTGCGCTCTCTGGCCTGCCCAGAGCGGATGGAGTCAAACAGCGCGAGGAGTCCGTAAAGGATTGGATCCCCCTTGACCGAAGTGACGACTGCCTCATTAAGCGGTACCAGCACTGTTCCCTGGGTATTGCCAAAGGGGTCGGGCCAGACATAAATCTGGCTTCCGGCAGAAGACAAGTGATCTGATAGGACAGGGGCAGCAAAGCAAGTTGGAAGCCCCCTTGCCTCAGCTTTATATTCCGTCGGAAACACGTATTTGGCGCCATGAATCAAAAATTCCTCCAGAGCCGCTGCATTAGGGAGGATTTGATGGTTGCGCGGGCTTCTGCGCAGCAGGCCTCTGGCCAGTCCCCCGTGAATGGCCCGGTTGCAGGCGGAAAGGCTGATGTTCAGGGATTTGGCTAAGTCACGATGGGTCCAGTTGGTCGCTGAAACCTCTGCGTGAATGGGAGGGATGCCATGATCTATGCTCCACGGCTGCCAATCGCCATCCTGCTCGTCTGGCAGCCTGATTGCGAATGCCTTGGGAGCGATATCCTTGCTTGCCCGGCGGGCTTCATGGATGCCGAGGCTGGCCAATTTCATGGCGACAAGCAATTCTTGACTCTTCATTGGCCAGCACCCCTTGACTGTTTCTTGTTTCAGAACAAGAAACAGTGTTGATCAGGGAGGTTTTCTTTGTCAAGAAGCCCCGCGCCTGATGTCGCGCTGCCCCCAAGCGCAGCAATGGACGGGCCCTTGACATCACCTGAGCGCGCCAATCGTGTGCCATCCACACGCCCCCGCAAGCTGCTATTCTCTTCTCCATGGAGTCATTCATGGCCACAACCCCGGTCCTGATTCTCTTCGGCCTCTGGCTGCTGCTGGGCCTGTTCGCCATCCTGCTGATTTTTTCCGGTGTGAAATGCTTTTGGCACCGCAAGCCGGTGGGCGGCTGCTTCCGGCTATGCTGCGCCCTGGCGATCGGTGGCGGCGCCGCCACCCTGGGGGCCCTGGGCCTGGCCCTGCAGACCTATGACCGCCTTACCCACGAGCAGGCCGCGGTGGTCCTGGCCTTCCAGCAAACCGATGCCCAGCGCTACACCGCCGAGCTGCGCTTCCCCGAGGGCGCGACCCTCAGCCTGGAGCTCATGGGGGATGAATGGCAGCTCGATGCCCGGGTGCTGCGCTGGAAGGGGCCGGCCATCGTCGCCGGCATGGACAGCCTGTTCCGCATCGAGCGCCTCTCGGGTCGCTATGCCGCCATCGACCGCGAGCGGGACGGCCCTCGCAGCGTGCATGCCCTGCACCCCGAGCCCCGCACGCTGGACCCCTGGGTCCTGGTCAACCGTTATCCCGACCGCGTGCCCTGGGTGGACGCCATCTACGGCAGTGCCACCTACCTGCCCATGGCCGATGGCGCCGAATACGAAGTCGTGGTCACCCAGACCGGCCTCGCCGCCCGCCCCCTCAACGAACCTGCCCGCCGCGCCGTGCGTAATTGGTGAGGGACAAGCTTGGCCTCGCGCAGAGGTCGCCAAGGACGCAGAGGGGTTGGGCCCCGCGGGGTTTGCTTGCCGTGCCGATTCGGTCGGGACGGTGCCAGCTTGAAGGCGGGCTGGGTCTCGCGCAAAGACGCTAAGGCGCTAAGAAAAACAAAAGATTTCTTTGCGTTTTTGCGTGAGGCAGATCTTTTGAATTTCCAGGCCTAATCCCGTCGGAGCTCGCGGAGGTTGCCCCGCCAAGGGCCCGAAAACGGCCCTCCGAACGAATCTGGAGAGAATCTATATGAGGGTTGTATTTTTTTTTCGGTTAAATACGCTTCTATTGGCCCAAGCATCTTGGGTTTTTTTTATCAGAATCAATAAGGAGGGGGTATATTCATGCCGTCACAACGCTTTCGTCTAGCAATCATTGCCTTTATTACTACCGTGGTATTCGCAGGCGTAGGGAGTACGTTTGCGACTTCGCCTGGAAGCGATTCTTCGAAACTCCAACCAAACACACCAATCATCAACTCCATGGACGAGTTGACTGAGTACGTATACTCCGATTCGGTGGCAAACAATCCGATTGCCAATCTGTCACACGAAGCACAGGCCCGATTCCTGGCCGGCATCACTTTTTCTGATGATGGTGTATCAGGCTTGTATATAACCGATCTCGTCAGAGAGCTTCCTGCCTCTCAGCTCTATGAACTGTTGTCACTATTTGGTTTAGAAAACGCTGTCGCACAGATCCATGGTGTTCGAGTTGAGACTGCTTTGGATAAGGCCATTGTGGAGGGGCAAGTCGGTCTGTTGAGCGATGGGAGCAGGGACTGGTTCAAGGAAGGATACAAATGTGATGGCCCAGGGAGTTGTGTAGCAGATAGTGCCTATCTGTGTACGATTAACTGCTAGGCTGATTTCGCACTGCCAGCTGGTCGCCCTTGCTTGTGGGCGGCCAGCATCAGAAAAGGGTTAAATTATGACGCGCTGTCGTTTCAATGGCCTTGTGCTTATCGCTGTCGTGCTTTTTGTCGCGCCGAACGCGGCATTGAGCGCTGATGGAGAGCGGGGGATGGCAGATGACTATGATCGTCTGCTTGATGCATCTCGTGTCGACTTTGATACGCCGGATGCCGAACGGATTCGGAGAATTCGGGACGCATATGAATCAGCTTTTTCAGAACTCTATAAGAAGCTGAGTGTTGCAGAAGGAGCCATTGCCGATTCCGACCTCAAGGTGCTTTTCGATGCCACCTACCAGGTGATCTTTTATACCGGCAGGTCAATCTACCTGGATAAGTTGATCGCTATTTCCGAAGAATTGGAGGCGCGTGGGATCCAGTCTGATTACCATGTGAATCATCTTCACCGGAGTGCAATCGTCTCCAATGAGCTGGAGATCGCTGCGGCGCTGCAGCGCCAGCATCCTGATTTGGATCTCGAGGTTGTTCCGCCGACGATTCCCTCTGAGGGATCGAGGCAGGTTTGGAGACTTGAGGAAAATAGAGATGGGGGACATTACCTTGCCTCAGCCGAGACCCCTATCAGCGAAGATTTGACATTGGTGATGTTGGCCAGTCCGCAGTGTGGTTTTTCCCGGCGGGCCGCCGAATCATTGACCGAGAACGGCGCATTATTGGAGCGCATCGATGCCGGTCTGCTTGTCCTGAAGCCGCCCCATATCCGGCTGGGCCTGGAGGGGGTGCGTTACTGGAATGATGCCTATCCACAGCTTGAGCTGTCGCTGGCTCATTCCAAGGACGATTGGCCCTTGTTCGATTATTGGTCGATCCCGACTTTTTACTTGCTGAATGGCGAACGGGTCGTGGAAACGATTCGAGGTTGGCCTAGTGATAAGCGCCTGACAGAGCTGGAAGCCGCCCTCGAATACCACGGGTTCATCGGTCAATAACGCCCTACTTTTCTCTGCGCCCTTGGCGTCATTTGCGCGGGGCCAATCTTTTGAATTTCCCAGCCTAATGCCGTCGGAGCTTGCGGGTCAGGGTGTTGCGGCCCCAGCCGAGGAGGCGGGCGGCCTGTTGTTTGTGGCCGCTGGTTTTCTCCAGGGCCCAGTCGAGCAGGGTCGCTTCCAGTTGGGTTGTGGCCTGATCGGCCAGGCCCACTCGGCCCTCGGCGTGGGCCTGTTCAGCCCAGTCTTTCAGGGCGGCGGTCCAGTCCTGTTCGCCGCTGGGATCGTCGGCTCCCAGCTCGGGGGCCGGCAGGCCGTCGGCGTCCACCGTGGCCGTGGGCGACATCACCGTCACCCGGCGGCAGAGGTTCATCAGTTCCCGCACATTGCCCCGCCAGGGACGCTGCTTGAGCGCGGTCAGGGCCTTTTTCGTGAAGCGCCGTGCCGGCAGGCCGGTTTCCTCGGCGGCGCGGGCGAGCAGGTGTTCGGCCAGCCGCGATATGTCCTCCGGGCGCTCGGCCAGGGGCGGGATGTGAATGCGGATCACGTCCAGGCGGTGGTAGAGGTCCTCCCGAAAATCGCCCTCGGCCACCCGCCGGCCCAGATCCTGGTGGGTGGCGGCCAGCACCCGGACATCGGTCCGGATCGGCTCATGACCGCCCACCCGATAGTATTCGCCCTCGGACAGCACCCGCAACAGACGCGTCTGCAGGGCGGCGGGCATGTCGCCGATCTCGTCGAGAAACAGGGTGCCGCCGCGGGCCTGTTCAAAACGCCCGGCCCGCCGGCCCACCGCGCCGGTAAAAGCGCCTCGCTCATGGCCGAACAATTCCGATTCCAAAAGCTCCGCCGGGATGGCGGCGGTATTCACCGCCACGAAGGGGCCACTGGCGCGGGGGCTGTTCTCGTGCAGGGCCCGGGCCACCAGTTCCTTGCCGGTGCCTGATTGGCCGGTAATCAGCACACTCATCTCGCTGCGAGACAGCCGACCGATGGTGCGAAAGACATCCTGCATCGCCGGGGACTCACCCACCAGGCGGGAGCCGGCGGCGTCGGCCCTGGCCGGACTCGCCGCTGTCTCGCCCTGCTTTGCCTGCAGCCCGCGATCCACCAGCGCGGTGAACTCGTCCAGGTCAAAGGGCTTGGGCAGATACTCGAAGGCGCCCCGTTCGTAGGCGGTGACCGCCATGTCCAGATCGGTCTGGGCGGTGATCAGCAGGACCGGCAGTGCCGGCCAATGCTGGGCAAGCCATTCCAGCTCGCCGAGTCCGTCCTGGCCCGGCAGGCGCACATCCATCACCACCAGTCCCGGCTGCTCATCGGCCAGTGCTGCCCGAAAGCTTTCCGCATCCGGAAAACTCCGCACCGCCCGCCCGGCATCGCCCAGGGCTTCTTCCATGACCCAGCGCAGGGAGGCGTCATCCTCAACGATCCAGACGCGGTCACTCATCGCCATTCCCTCCCAGGGGCAGATAGATGCTGAAGCAGGTGGCGCCGGGCCGGCTGTCCACTTCGATCAGGCCCCGGTGGCGGGCGATCAGCTCGTTGGCAATGGCCAGGCCCAGGCCGTCGCCGTCCTTGCGGCCCGAGACCAGGGGGTAAAACAGGCTGTCCCGGAGTTCCGGCGGAATGCCCGGTCCGTCGTCCTCGATCTGCACGCACAGCGCCAGGCGATGCCGTCGCCCGGCGAATGTCACCTGTCGGGCGGCACGAGTCCTGAAACGAATAACACCACTTTCGCTAATGGCCTGGAGGGCATTGCGGGCGATATTGAGAAAGACCTGCACCAGCTGGTCACGGTCGGCGAGCACCTCGGGCAGGCTGGGATCATACAGCCGCTCAATGCGTACCCCCGCCGCCGCCTCCGCCTCGACCAGGCTGTGGACGTGCTCCAGGGGTTCGTGGGTGTTGAGTGCCCGGCGGTTGAGGCGGTCGGGGCCGAGCAGGCGGTCCACCAGTGCCCCCAGGCGGTCCGCCTCGGCCAGGATGATGTCGGTGTGACGGCGCAGGGCGGGATCCTTCAGGCGCCGGGCCAGGAGCTGGACTGCCCCGCGCATGCCGCCCAGGGGGTTGCGGATTTCATGGGCCAGACCCCGCACCAGTTGCCGGGCCGCGTCACGGCGGCCCTGCTGCAGGCTCTCATCCATGATCCGGCGAGGCCGCTCCCGGGAGACCAGCTCCATCAGCAGGCTGTCGTCCTCCAGCCGCGTGAACACTGCGTCCACCATCTGCTGGCCCCGGTTGCCCGGCAGGGTCAGTTGGCAATCGCGCAGGCTGACCCGTTCACGCTCACCGATCGCCCGGCTCACCGCCTGGCGCATGGCCTCGGTTTCGGCAAACAGATCCTCCGCCCGCGGTCGCCGCCCGCCCAGCAGGCTGATCCCGAGCAGATCCTCGGCCGCCGGATTCAACCAGCCAAGCCGCGACTCGCCGTCAAACCACAATACCGCTGTGGCCGCGGATTCCAGCAGGTTGCGCGGGACATGGGGTGGGGCAGATGCACTGGGATAGCTCATTGCACCAGGATTGTGCAGGAGCAAGGAGCAAGGAGCAAGGCGGCGGGCGCCAATGCGTTAGGGGTGAGGGGAGAGGGGTTAGGCGTGGGGAGCCAGGGGCCCCTCACCCCTGACTCCTCACCCCTAACCCAGCCTTTAATCGGCCGACAGGCCGCTTAAAGGCTGTAATACATGTCGAATTCCACCGGATGCGCGGTCATGCGCAGGCGGGTGACATCTTCCATCTTCAGATCGATGTAGGCATCGATGACATCGTCAGTGAACACCCCGCCTTGTTTGAGGAAGTCCCGATCCGCGTCCAGGGCCTTGAGGGCTTCTTCCAGTGAGAAGGCCACTTCCGGGATGTTCTTGCCTTCTTCCGGCGGCAGGTCGTAAAGATCCTTGTCCAGTGCCTCGCCCGGATGGATCTTGTTCAGGATGCCGTCCAGGCCGGCCATCATCAGCGCGGAGAAGGCAAAGTAGGGGTTGCCGGTGGAATCCGGGAAGCGCACTTCCACCCGGCGCGCCTTGGGATTGGGCACGTAGGGAATGCGGATGGAGGCCGAGCGGTTGCGGGCCGAATAGGCCAGCTTCACCGGCGCCTCGAAGCCCGGCACCAGTCGCTTGTAGCTGTTGGTGGAGGCATTGGTGAAGGCGTTCAGGGCCTTGGCGTGCTTGATGATGCCGCCGATGTAGTAGAGCGCGGTCTCGGACAGGCCGCCGTATTCATCACCGGCGAACAGGTTCTTGCCGTCCTTCATCAGCGACATGTGCACATGCATGCCGGAGCCGTTGTCGCCGACGATGGGCTTGGGCATGAAGGTAGCGGTCTTGCCGTAGCCGTGGGCCACGTTCATGACCGTGTACTTGAACAGCTGGGTCTCGTCGGCCTTGCGCACCAGGCTGTTGAACTCGGTACCGATCTCGCACTGGCCGGCGGTGGCCACTTCGTGGTGATGGACCTCCACCTTGAGGTTCATCTCTTCCATGGCCAGGCACATGGCGGCGCGGATATCGGCCAGCGAATCCACCGGGGAGACCGGGAAATAACCGCCCTTCACGCCCGGGCGATGACCGAAGTTGCCGTCCGCATAGATGCGCTCGGAATTCCAGTCGGCTTCCTTGGAATCGATTTCATAGAAGGCGCCGCTCATGTCGGCCCCCCAGCGAATGTCATCAAAGATGAAGAACTCGTTCTCGGGGCCGAAATAGGCGGCATCGGCGACACCGCTGGACTGCAGAAAGGCCTCGGCGCGACGGGCCAGGGAACGGGGGTCACGCTCATAGCCCTGCAGGGTGGCCGGTTCGATCACATCGCAAACCAGGTTCAGGGTCGGCTCCTGGCGAAAGACATCGACCACGGCGGTGGCCGGGTCCGGGCGCAGGATCATGTCCGACTCGTTGATCCCCTTCCAGCCCTGGATGGAGGAGCCGTCGAACATCTTGCCTTCCTCGAAGACCTCCTCGTCGATCTCCCGGGCGGGCAGGGTGACGTGCATTTCCTTGCCCTTGGTGTCGGAGAAGCGGAAATCCACGAACTTGATGCCCTTCTCCTCGATCAGCTTGATGACTTCGGCAGCGCTCTGCGCCATGACGAATTCTCCTTGATGGTTAGGCAATGAAAACAGTATGGCAGCTTGTCAGCAGAATTCATGCCAGCGCTTGTCAGCGCCCGTTCCCATGGGCTTTTCGCGCCGATCGCGCCCGACGCGGACTCCGCGATTGGGCTGATGTGGTGCATTATCTGCACCGCTCTGGTGCGCAGTGGTTCCGGTCACGCCTGTCGCCGTGGCGGCAAAAAGAAAGCCCGCCCGGCTGGGCCGGGCGGGCTGCTGCTTCACCGCTGCTGGCGGTGGTGCGGGTGGTTGCCTAGACGGCCTTCTTGCAGAAGTACCAGTCGGTGCACTCATACTCGTCATTCTGGACCCGAGCGGCGGCTTCCTCGGCGGTGGCCGGCGGGGGCACGATCACCTTCTCGCCCGGCTTCCAGTTCTCCGGCGTGGCCACGCCATGCTCGGTGGAGGTCTGCAGGGACTTGACCAGGCGCAGGATCTCCTCCACCGAACGGCCGTTGGTCATCGGATAGTAGAGCATGGCGCGCAGCACGCCTTCCGGGTCGATGATAAAGGTCGCCCGCACCGCGGAGGTATCCGACGCACCCGGGTGCACCATGCCGTAGGCCTTGGCCACGGCCATGGACAGATCGGCAATGATCGGGAAGGGAATGGTCACACCGAACTTCTCTTCGATGTTCCGAGCCCAGGCGATGTGTGAATAGTGGCTGTCGATGGACAGGCCCAACAGCTCGGTATTGAGTTCCGCGAACTGGTCCGCCGCCTTGGCGAAAGCGACGAATTCAGTGGTGCACACCGGGGTGAAGTCCGCCGGATGCGAGAACAGCACCAGCCACTTGCCCTTGTAGTCCTCCAGGGTCTTGCGGCCGTGTGTGGTGGGGGCGTCGAAGTTCGGGGCCCGCTCATTGAGACGGGGCAGGCTGACAGTGTTTTCGGTTTCCATCGTGATCACCTCATTGGCTTGCTTGTGGGGGGAAGCATCAGGGCGTTTCCGCCTGACTTGCGATGTACTTTAGCGAGCACTGATATAAAAAGTAAAATGAATTGTTTTAACGATATTGATAATTAAAGGCTATTGTCCGGGGTGGCCATTGCCATCCCGCTGTAGAAGGTCTCAGGGCTTCCCGGCAGGCAAGCCTCCGCTTGCTTTATAATGTCGCGTTTTGTTTTGACCGCAATCATTCAGGGCGATCTTCCATGACCGATATTGCCGCGCCGCCGGAGACTTTTCAGGACTTGGTTCTGCGTCTCCAGAGCTACTGGGCCGAACAGGGCTGTGTCCTGATGCAGCCCTATGACATGGAGATGGGGGCAGGGACCTTTCACCCGGCCACCTTCCTGCGTTCCCTGGGCCCGGAGCCCTGGTCCGCGGCCTATGTCCAGCCCTGCCGCCGGCCCACCGACGGCCGTTACGGCGAGAACCCCAACCGCCTGCAGCACTATTACCAATTCCAGGTGGTGATCAAGCCCTCGCCGCTGGAGATCCAGCAGCTTTATCTGGGCTCCCTCACCGCCCTGGGCGTGGACCCGCTGGAGCACGACATCCGCTTCGTGGAAGACAACTGGGAATCCCCCACCCTGGGCGCCTGGGGCCTGGGCTGGGAGGTGTGGCTGAACGGCATGGAAATCAGCCAGTTCACCTACTTCCAGCAGGCTGGCGGCCTGGAATGCCGTCCGGTGACCGGCGAGCTGACCTACGGCCTGGAACGTCTGGCCATGTACCTGCAGCAGGTGGAATCGGTCTATGACCTGGTCTGGACCGATGGGCCCCACGGCCGGGTCAGCTACGGCGATGTCTTCCTGCAGAACGAGGTGGAGCAGTCCACCTACAACTTCGAGCAGGCCGACACCCAGGCCCTGTTCGCCGGCTTCGAACAGGCTGAGGCCGAGTGCCGTCGCCTGCTGGAACTGGAGCTGTCGCTGCCAGCCTATGAAATGGTCCTCCGCGCCTCCCACCAGTTCAATCTGCTCGACGCCCGCCACGCCATTTCCGTGACCGAGCGCCAGCGCTACATCCTGCGGGTCCGCAACCTGGCCCGGGCGGTGGCGGAGAATTATTACGCGCGTCGGGAGGCCCTGGGCTTCCCGCTCTGCCGCGAAGACAACAAGGGGACCGCCAGCAATGCCTGATCATCGCAGCCTGCTGATCGAGATCGGTACCGAGGAACTGCCGCCCAGTGAAGCGGCCGGCCTGGCTCGTGCCTTTGCCGAGCAGCTCAACCGCGCCCTGTCCGACAACGACCTGTTGGCCGACGAGCAGGCCGGGGCGGCGGAATGGTTCGTTTCGCCGCGCCGCCTCGCCATGCGCCAGGCCGGCGTGCTGCCGCGCCAGCGTGACCGCGAGGAAGAGCGTCTCGGCCCGGCCGTGGACAAGGCCTTCGACGGCGACGGCAAGCCCACCAGGGCCGCCGAGGGTTTCGCCCGCTCCTGCGGGGTGAGCCTGGATCAACTGGAACACAAGGCCACCGACAAGGGCGAGCGCCTGGCCTGGCGACGCACCATCCGCGGCGAGCCCGCCGAGCACATCGTGCCGGCGCTGGCCGATGAGGTTCTGCGCAAGCTGCCGGCCAAGCGGCGCATGCGCTGGGGCGATGGCGATGTGGAATTTGCCCGCCCGGTGCACTGGGTGGTCTGTCTGCTCGACGACAAGCTGGTCCCCGGCCAGATCCTGGGGGTGGAGACCGGCCGCCACAGTCGCGGCCACCGCTTCCACCACCCCGAGCCCCTCGATATCGCCAATGCCGACAGTTATGAGCCGGCGCTGAGCAAGGCCAAGGTCTTCCCCGACGATGCCCGCGGTGCACTAAAGGACCATATCCGCCGGGGGGTGAGCGAACTGGCCGAAAGCCTGGACGGTACGGCCGAGCTGAATGAAGCCCTGATCGCCGAGGTCGCCGCCCTGGTGGAATGGCCGGTGCCCATGGCCGGGCGTTATGAAGACCGCTTCCTGGCCCTGCCCGACGAGGTCATCGTCGCCACCCTGGAAGGTCATCAGCGCTACTTCGCCCTGCGTGATCGGCAGGGCGCGCTCAAGCCCGGCTTCATCACCGTGGCCAATATCGAAAGCACGGACCCGGAAACCATCCAGACCGGCAATGAGCGGGTGATCAGCCCGCGCCTGGATGACGCCATGTTCTTCTGGACCACCGACCGCCAGAAGAAGCTGGCCGACCGGGTCGCGGGCCTGGACGATGTGCTGTTTCAGAAAAAGCTCGGCAGCCTGGGTGACAAGCGCCGCCGGGTGGAAAAACTGGCCGCCGGCATCGCCGGGGAACTGGGCGCCGATATCAAGGCCACCGAACGGGCCGCCACCCTGGCCCGCTGTGATCTGCTCACCGAAATGGTCGGCGAGTTCCCGGAGCTGCAGGGCATCATGGGCGGGCATTACGCCCGCGAGGACGGCGAGGGCGACAAGGTCGCCGACGCCATCCGCGACCAGTACCGCCCGGCCCAGGCCGGCGACGCCCTGCCCGAAACCGCCGAGGGCCTGGCCCTGGCCATCGCCGACCGCCTCGACACCCTGGTGGGCAGCTTCGCCGCCAATCAAAAGCCCTCCGGCAACAAGGATCCCTTCGCCCTGCGCCGCGCCGCGCTTGGCCTGCTGCGGATGATGGTGGAGCGCGACCTGCCGCTGGACCTGGATGCCCTGATCCGAAGCGCCGGTGAGACCCTGCCGGAAGGTCTGTCCATGAGCGAGGAGCTGCACCAGTCGGTCTTCGAATTCCTCATGGATCGGCTGCGGGCCTGGTACCGTGAGCGGGGTGTGCGCCCCGAGGTCTTCGAGGCGGTGGCCGCCGTGCGGCCCACCCGCCCGGCCGATTTCGATCGCCGCCTGCAGGCGGTCAGCCGCTTTCTGGAACTGGAGGCCAGTGAATCCCTGGCCGCGGCCAACAAACGCATCGGCAATCTGCTGCGCAAGGCCGCCGAAGACGGCGAGACCGTCGAGGGCTTTGATGCCGGCAAACTGCAGGAAGCGGCGGAACAGACCCTGGCAAGCGAACTGGACAGGGCCGCCCGCGCGGCCGAGGCCGAGTCGGACTACACCCGCCGCCTGGAAATCCTTGCCGGCCTGCGTGAGGCGGTGGACCGCTTCTTCGACGACGTCCTGGTCATGACCGACGACGCCGACCTCAAGCGCGCCCGCCTCGGCCTGCTTGCCGCACTACGGCAATCGTTCACGACAGTCGCGGACATCTCTCGGCTGCAGACGGGATAGAATTTGAGCTACGAGCTACGAGCTACGAGCTACGAGCTACGAGCTACGAGCTACGAGCTACGAGCTACGAGCTACGAGCGTAGGGCGCTTCGCGCCCTTTGGCACTGGCGCTGAGCGCCCCCAGCAACAGCTCGCCGCTCGTAGCTCGAAGCTCGCAGCCCCTAGCTAACAGGCACGGCCCAGCAGGCCACCGACGAGTCAGCCAGAAAAAACCAAAGAGGACCGCCAACCCCAATGCGCCTAGTCATTCTCGACCGCGATGGCACCATCAACGAGGAATCCGACGACTACATCAAGTCGCCGGAGGAGTGCCATATGCTGCCGGGGAGTCTGGAGGCCATCGCGCGCCTGAACCGGGGCGGCTGGCGGGTGGCGGTGGCCAGCAACCAGTCCGGCCTGGGTCGGAGCCTGTTCACGCCCAGTGACCTGCTGGGGATTCATAACAAGATCCAGTCCCTGCTGCGCGGCCACGGCGGTGAGATCGATGCCTTCTTCTTCTGTCCCCATCACCCGGACGATGCCTGCGATTGCCGCAAGCCCCGGCCGGGCATGCTGCACGATATCTCCCGCCGTTTTCAGACCAGCCTCACCCATGTGCCCATGATCGGCGACAGCGAAAAGGATATCGATGTCGCCCGCGCCGCCGGTGCCCGCCCCATTCTGGTGCTCACCGGGCGGGGCGAGGAAACCCGGGAGCGTCTCGAACGGCGGGGGATTCTGGAAGAAGTGGAAGTCTTCGAGGATCTGGCCGCCGCCGCCAATCATCTGCTTGGCGAGCATGGCGAAGTCGACGAGGACGGAGCCGAGTCCTGATGCAGTTATTGCGTAGCGCCCTGTTCAACACCCTGATGGCCCTCAGTGTCATCCCCTGGGTGATTGCACTGCTCTGCCTTATGCCCTTCGGTCAGCGCGTGCGTTTTCTCATCCCTCAGAGCTGGGCCCGGCTCCAGCTTTTTCTGCTACGCCACATTTGCCGCCTGGATTACCAGGTGGAGTATCAGGGCGAGGTCCCCGACGGCCCCTGTATTACCCTCTGGAAACATGAATCCGCCTGGGAGACCCTGTGTCAGCTCGACATCTTCCGCCGTCCCCAGTCCTGGGTGCTGAAACGGGAGTTGTTGTTCATTCCCATGTTTGGCTGGGGCCTGGCCCTGCTCAATCCGATCGCCATCAATCGTGGTGGTGGCCGCCGGGCGGTGGAGCAGGTGGTCAGCCAGGGCAAGCAGAAGCTGGCCGACGGCAGCTGGCTCATGATCTTCCCCGAAGGCCACCGCATGGCGCCGGGCAAGACCCGTCGCTATGGCCGCAGTGCCGCCATCCTGGCCCGGGATACCGGCGTCCCGGTCATCCCCATCTGCCACAACGCCGGCGATTTCTGGGGTCGTGTGGAGTTCATTAAACGCCCCGGCACCATCAAGGTCATCGTCGGCGAGCCCATCGATCCCAGCGGTCTGACCCCCGCCGAAATCAATGAAAAGGCCCAGCTCTGGATCGAATCCCGCCTCCGTGAGATCAGCCCGCAACGGGACTACGAATACCCCAAGGCCGAAGAGGCTGTCCGCGCCGTCCGCCAGCGTAACGCCAGGCAGGCCTCCAACGACGCCTGAAGGGGCGGGCCCGGTTTGCCGGCGCTTCCGAACCGCCCGGCGCCGTCTTTTTTACATAAGAATATTGAGAATTCGGCCCAAATCCGTTTATTCTGCGCCCAGATATTCACAGGCGCCTTTTGCCGCCCAAGGATTGCCGGATGACTCAGGGTCGCAGGGAGCAGGGTTTCACGCTGATCGAATTGACCGTGGTGCTGGTCGTTGTCGGCCTGCTGTCAGCCGTGGCCGTGCCGCGCTTCATTGATCTCAGCAGTGAGGCCGGGCAGGCGGCGGTGGACAATCAGGCCCGCGCCCTCATCTCCAACAACCAGATCAATCTGGCGGCCTGCGAGGCGGGCTCGCCGGAGTGTGTGGACATCTCCGTGACCGGCGGGGAGGCCTGCGAGCAGGCCATGGCCAGCTTCCTGCCCGAGGTGGACCTGGACCGCTACGCGGTCAGCAATATTTCCTCCGATACCCCGGTGGCCGAGTGGCGCGACGAGGTCGGCCCGGGTCAGGCCCTGTTCTGGGTCGATCGCTTCCTGGGTCCCAGCGAGCCGCCCGGTTCCTGGGAAAACGCCGATTGGAATACCACCCAGCCCTGTCTGCTCGAACGGATCTAGGCGGCTCGATCAGCCCGGCAGCATCGTACCCTGGCCCCGGAACCTGCCACCCCGCCGGCCTTGGTCGTCACGGACCGTTCGCCCCGACAATCCGGCCGCCGGTTGGGCAGTGACGACCTTTTATCCCCAAAACTGCTCCATTTGCCAATATTTTTACATAAGCTGCTTGTCATTCTTGGCAAAAAAAGGCTAAGCTTCATGGTAAGCCCCAGTGGCGGCTGCGGCCGCGGTTGGGGCCGCCAATCCATGCAAGACAAAGCGACCGGCCGCGGTCGGTCCGAATGAGGTGATTGAGATGCAAAACGCAAAAGGTTTTACCCTGATCGAACTCGTCGTGGTGCTGGTCATCCTCGGCATCCTCGCCGCCGTGGCCGTGCCGCGGTTTATTGAT
>NZ_JAYGII010000044.1:0-15233 GCF_034931365.1 Natronospira elongata | reverse complement strand
GGTTCGGGCACATCAATTTTCTGGAAGCGCCGGGACAGGGCCCGGTCCTTCTCGAAAATGCCCCGGTATTCCTGATAGGTGGTGGAGCCAATGCAGCGCAAATCACCATTGGTCAGTACCGGCTTGATGAGATTCGAGGCATCCATGACACCGCCGGACGCCGCACCAGCGCCGATAATGGTGTGAATCTCATCAATGAACAGCACAGATCCGGGGCGACGCTTGAGATCAGCGATGACACCCTTGAGGCGTTTCTCGAAGTCACCCCGATACTTGGTGCCGGCAATCAGGGCACCCAGGTCCAGCGAGTAGATGGTGTTGTCGGCCAGCGGTTCCGGCACTTCCTTGTCCACGATACGCCGGGCCAGGCCCTCGGCCAGGGCGGTCTTGCCCACACCGGCTTCACCCACAAACAGGGGATTGTTCTTTCGACGTCGGCAGAGCACCTGAATGGTGCGCTCGATCTCCTGGGCACGACCAATCAGGGGATCGACCCGGCCTTCCCGAGCCAGACGATTCAGATTGGTGGTGTATTTGTCCAGCGGGGAGGTATCGCCCTCGTCCACCGCCACATCTTCTTCGCTCTGACTCTCGGTACCGTCGTCGTCGGAAATCTTGGAAATACCGTGGGAGATAAAGTTAACCACGTCCAGGCGGGTGATGGTCTGCTTGCCAAGCAGATAGACGGCGTGGCTTTCCTTTTCGCCGAAAATGGCCACCAGCACATTGGCGGCGGTGACCTCTTTCTTGCCCGAGGATTGCACATGGAAGACGGCCCGCTGCAGGACGCGCTGGAAGCCGAGCGTGGGCTGCACATCATCGCCCTCGCTTTCTTCCAGCAAGGGCGTGGTTTCGTCGATGAAGTGGGCCAGCTCCTGGCGGAGCTGCTCCAGGTCGGCACCACAGGCCTGGAGAATTTCAATGACCTGCGCGGCATCCAGCAGCGCCAGGAGCAGGTGCTCCACGGTCATGAATTCGTGCCGCTTCTGGCGAGCTTCCTTGAAGCCGGCGTTAAGGCAGAATTCCAGTTCCTTGCTCAGCATGTCGCACCTTTGCCCTTGGCGTTGCGGTTGGCGGTCGGAAGACAGGCTGACGACATGTCAGGCCTGCTCCATGGTGCACAGCAATGGATGCTGGTGCTGTTTGGCGTAGTCATTGACCTGGGCGACCTTGGTCTCCGCGATCTCGAAAGTGAAAACTCCACACACCCCTTTCCCCTGGGTGTGCACGTTGAGCATGATCTGCGTCGCCTTGTTCCGGTCCATGCGGAAAAAACGCTGAAGCACCTCAACCACGAAGTCCATGGGGGTAAAGTCATCGTTCAGGAGCAGAACCTTGTAAAGCGGCGGCCGCTTTACCGCAGGCTTGGCTTCCTGAACGGCAACCCCCGGGTTCTCCGGGCTGGAATTCTGTTGTCCTTTCTGCGCTCTCATACCCTGTATTTTAATCCATTCCCATGCCGGGCAGTAAGGGCGGCGATACCCTTCGACGCCGCTCACAACCCAATAGTTGGCCCGGAACCCGGGAAATTCAAGGGGATACAGCCATCACCCTCTTTTCGGGTATAGACCCATTTATCCCGCGGATTCTCCATACCGCCCGTCATTCATCGCCGACCGGCCATCAAGCTGGTCCAGCAACCAGCGATACAGGCGGTGTCGGGCCGGGTCAGACACCAGCAGCCCTTCCACCAGCATCTCCACTTCCCAGTCCCGCCCGGCACGCATGGCATCCAGGGCCCGCTCATACTGGAGGGAGCGCTGCTCATCCAGCTCCGTCAAGCGATCCGGCAGGCCCAAAGGCTCATAGACGGTCACCACGCTCTCCCGACCGCGCACCGACTCCCGGCCCAATTCCATGAATCGCACTTCGGGCACGGCGTTGCGGGTGAATTCACTGGCGATGATGCCGACCCCGTAGCGGCGGGTCATTTCTTCCAGCCGGGATGCCAGATTCACGGCATCGCCCATCACCGTGTAGGCCATACGGAACTCCGAGCCCATGTTGCCGACACTCATGTGACCGGTATTGATGCCTATCCCCAGGCGAAGCTGCGGCCAGCCTCGCTCGCCGAACCGCTGGTTGAGCCGGTCCATCTCCTTCTGCATGTCCAGGGCGGCCATGACCGCCTTGCGGGCATGGTCCGGGGCATCCAGGGGTGCCCCCCAGAAGGCCATTACCGAATCGCCCATGTATTTGTCGATCGTGCCCCGGTGCTGGTGGATGACCCGCGTCATCGAGGTCAGGAACTCATTCATCAAATGGGTCAACTGGCGCGGATTGAGGGCCTCCGCAATGCCGGAAAAACCGTGAATGTCCGAAAACAGCACGGTCATATGGCGGCTTTCACCGGCCAGGCTGACCCGCTGGGGCCGCTCGTTCAGCTCCTGAACCAACTCCTTGGGCACATACTGGCCAAACACCTCGGACAGGCGGCTTCGGGAGCGGGCCTCAATGACCTGGCTGTAAAGGAGATGCAGCACGTAAAGGACCACCACGAACAGGGCCACCGAGGCATAGGGCAGGACCACCGAAGCCCAGTGCCACATGGCCAGGTTGAAGCCACTGAAGCTGACCAGGACCACCACGGCAGATAAGACCGACCCCCAGCCCCCAAAGACCATGAACGCCGCTGTCAGGAGCACCGCCAGCAACAGCAGCAGCAGAATCTCGCTGAGGGCGGGATTCATGGGGCTGTGCAGCATCCGCCCGTCGAGCAGGGCGGATAGCACATTGGCCTGGACCTCCACGTTGGGCATGGCCTGATCCACGGGGGTGGCATGCATCTGGGTCAGGCGCGAGGACCACCCCCCCACCAGCACCACCTTGCCGTCCAACAGACCATCCAGGTCCTCGCCGTTGAGGACCTGCGCAGCGGAGACGTAAGGAAAACTGAAGCGGGGCCCACGGAAAGGTATGTGTATGGCGGCCTGCCTGTCCATGAGGACCCTGGAACTGCCCACCTGCATCCGGTAAGCCTTGAATGGCCATCGCCCGCGATAGGCATCGATTTCCGGGGGATTGTCATTGTAGCCAGACACCAGCCAGGCCAGCTGCAGGGTCATGGCCGGGTAGATCTGACCACCATGGGCCCAGAACATGGGCATGCGCCGAAAATGGCCATCCGGGTCCACCAGGGGATTACTGGTAAAACCGCTGGTGGCCGCCTCGGCCACCTGGGAGATATTGGCGGTATAGCCTTCGGATTCCACTGGCTCCAGCCCATGGGGCAGGGACTCCCAGCGCATCACCGGGCTCGGCAGCACCCCCACCGAATAGCCCTCCTCACTGTCCCGCAGCAACATCGCCGTACTCACCGGCCGACCCCGCAGGGAATTGGCCAGGATTTCATCGGCGGTCACTTCGCGCTCCTCCGGTCTGCTGGGCTCAAGCCAGCCTCCGAGAGAGCGCCACTGGCTGTGTGCACGGGTAGCGGCGGAAGAAACCCGCTGCCCATCCTGCGGTTCGGCAAAAACCACATCCAGACCCACGGCTCTGGCCTCGTAGCGCTCGAACAATTGGTCCATCAGCGCCGCCATGCGATCCCGGGGCCAGGGCCAGCGGCCCTCCTGGGCCAGACTTGGCTCATCGACACCGACAATGACAATATTTTCATCCACCGACATGGGCATGGTCATGCGCAGGCGGGTGTCGTAGGCCAGGTTCTCGAGATGAGAAATGACCCGGATCGGGGTCAGACCGGAGGCATGGCCGGCAAAAACAGCGAGCAAAACGGCGCTGATCAGCAGCCGGATCTGCAGCTCCCGGGGGTGTCTGCTCCAAATTGGCGCTGACATGCCGCGACCACTCACCTTAAGAAATTCCCCTCGCTCATATTACTATTTGAACCTGCCGATGCCCTGACAGTCCACTTTACAACAATCGCGCCAACCGCTGGCCGTGATCTCGGGATCAGTGGCCGGGCGCCATTGACGGACGGAAAGGCTTGAGCCGGCGGTGCGCAAGTCCGTATGATTGTCGTTTCGGTCATTTTTTCACAGACGCCTGCTGGCAGGCGTCAGGCGGACGGCGGAATGCGTCTCGATCCAGGGAGTCTGAAAAAGTTGGGGGGATTCGATCGTGAGCGATTGCAAGGGCTTGCGCGTCATTTGCCTACGGCGTTCACGCTGGGGCTGGTGATCGCTATCGCCTATTCCGTGGCGGATATCGCCTGGCGAGTCATTCCCCTTGACGATGCCCCGGTCGCCAACGGCGGCCCAGCCCCGTCCGTTGCCGAGGTTCCGGATACCGAGGACCACACGGACCTTGAGCAGCTGTTGGCCCTGTCGGTGTTCGGCGAACCGGACCCGGAAGAGGACACCACCGAAGAAATTGACCTGGCCGAGCTGAACGCCCCTGAAACACAGCTCAATCTGGAATTGCGGGGGGTCCTGGCCACCGAAATCCCCGAAATGGCCCGCGCCATCATTGCCTCGGGCCGGGATGAGGACAAGAGCTACAAGGTCGGCGACAGCCTGGGCTCCGGCGCCACACTGCGGGCAATCTATTCCAACCGCGTGATTCTTGAGCGCGGCG
Organism: Natronospira elongata; assembly: GCF_034931365.1. NCBI lineage: Bacteria > Pseudomonadati > Pseudomonadota > Gammaproteobacteria > Natronospirales > Natronospiraceae > Natronospira > Natronospira elongata. The sequence continues at coordinate 10,697 of NZ_JAYGII010000044.1, read as the reverse complement.
GAGAGCTGGAAACCTTGCGACTGCCCCGGGAAAACGGCGAGGACGGCCTGGTGCGCGCTCAGGCCTCGGACAGGACGGCCCGGCAAGACCGGGGCAATGGTGACGAGTACACCGTTCCGGAAGACGTGGCCGGCCTGCGCGACAGCATTCGCGAGAACCCCGAACGAATTACCGATGTCATCCGCCCCACTCCCCACCGCGAAGACGGCGAGATGGTGGGATTCCGGGTTTTCCCCGGGCGCATGCGCGACGAGTTCCAGCAGATGGGACTGCGCGCCGGCGATATCGTGACCGCCGTCAACGGCACCCCCCTGGACAGCGCCGCGGCGGGTATGCGCCTGCTCAATGAGCTGGAAGACGCCAGTTCCGTGGAACTGACCATTCGTCGGGGCGGACGAGAAACCTCCGTGACCATCTCGCTGGGACAATGATTGCTGCACCAAGGGCAGCCCGGCTGGCAACAGACAACTGGAAGCAGAGAACGATGAGTAAGCAAAGCCTGGAAAAGAAAACCACGCGACCGGCCCGAATGCTGGCCATGACTCTGGCACTCTTGCTGCTGATGCCCGCCTGGGCAATGGCTGAAAAGGTCACCTTGAACTACAAGGAAGCCGATATTCGGGAAGTGGCAAATACCATTTCGGATGTCACCGGCAAGAATTTCATCATTGATCCCCGGGTCAAGGGGCGCATCACCGTGACGTCGTCGCGCCCGATTGCGCCAGATGATGTTTACGACACCTTCTTGTCCATCCTTCAGGTGCACGGCTTCGCTGCCATGGAAAGCGGCAACACGATCAAGATTGTCCCCTCCTCCGACGCCCGACAGATGCCCGGCTCGGAACTGGACGCCAGCACTGTTCACTTCAGTGATGAAATCGAAACCCGCGTCATTCAGCTGGAGCATGTGCCGGCCGCCCAACTGGTTCCCATCTTGCGCCCGCTGGTTCCCCAACACTCCCATCTGGCGGCAGTGGCGGTCTCCAACATGATCGTGATCGCCGACCGCACCGCCAATGTGGAACGCATCCAGCAGTTGATTCGTCGTATCGACCGGGCCAAGGACGATGAAATCGAAGTCATTCGCCTGGAACATGCCTCGGCCAGCGAAGTGGTCCGGGTGCTGACCTCCATGGACCGCCGCGACCGGGCCGAAGACGGCGTCCCCCTGAGCCTGGTGGCTGATGAGCGCAGCAACAGTGTCCTCCTGGGAGGCGGCCAGAGTGAACGCATGCGCATGCGGGCCCTGATCTCTCATCTGGATACGCCCCTGGAGGCTGGCGGCAACACTCAGGTCCGATACCTTCGTTACTCCGATGCCTCCACACTCTCCGAGGTGCTTCGAAGCCATATCGAGAATGGTGATGATGCCCGGGAAGGTGAACGGGTCAGCATTGTCCCTGATGAAGGCACCAATTCCCTGGTCATCACCGCCCCGCCGCGGCAGATGCGAGAGATCAACTCCGTCATTGAGAAACTGGATATCCGCCGCGCCCAGGTGCTGGTGGAAGCCATCATCGTCGAAGTCAGTGAGGACAAGACCGGTGAACTGGGCGTGACCTGGGCGGCGGTGGATGAAAGTGGCAGCAACCCCTTCGGCATCACCCGCTTCCCCCAGTCCGGCGCGGACATCGGCACCATCGGCGGCGCCGTGGCCGCCGGTGCGCCCGAGCAGGGCCTGCAAGCGGCTGGTGACGGCCTGCTGTTCGGCGTCGGCCGGACCCGGGCTGGTGGCCTGGACTTCGCTGCTCTATTCCGGGCCCTGGCCGGCGATTCCAAGACCAATATTCTCTCCACCCCCACGCTGCTGACCATGGATAACGAGGAAGCAGAAATCACCGTGGGCCAGCAGGTTCCCTTCATCACCGGCAGTTTCTCCGGCCCCGGCGCGGGCCGTGGCGGTGATCGGGGGGATCAGCGTGGCGGCGGGGTCGGTACCGGCTTCGGCAACCCCTTCCAGACCATTCAGCGCGAGGACGTGGGCATTTCCCTCAAGATCACTCCGCGTATCAACGAGGGTGATGCGGTCTTTCTGGATATCGAGCAGGAAGTGTCCAGCATTGCCGGCGGGGTCAGTGGCGCTGCCGACCTGATTACCAACAAGCGCTCCATCAACACGCGAGTCATCGTCGAGGATGGTGAGGTCATTGTCCTCGGCGGCCTGATCGATGAGCAGCTCCGGGAACAGGAGCAACGGGTGCCCATCCTCGGTGCCATTCCTGTACTGGGCAATCTGTTCAAGAGCACCAGCACCAGTTCCGAAAAACGCAACCTGATGGTGTTCCTCAAGCCGGTGATCCTGCGTGGCCCGGATGAATCGCGCTTTTACACGGAAGCCAAGTACAACCGCATCCGTGATGTCCAGGCCGGTGATCGCAGCCGTGTGCCACTGATTCATGGCGCCCGCCGCCCCCAGCTCGAGCCACTGGAGCAATTCCGTTACACGCCTCACCATGACCAGGACGAGAACGACGGCAGCAGCCGCCGGGGACCCCGTCTGGACATGGAAGACGAGGATAATGATGGCGACGACTGACCCCCTCCAAACTGCCGCCGACGAGCGGACGGAAGACAGCCTCCGGGAAGCAGGCGAGGAGTTTGAGGCGCCTGTCGAGGGGGCGGAAGAAGAGGAAGTTGCGGGCCGGCTTCCCTTCGCCTTCGCCCGCCGTCACGGCGTGCTGTTGGGTGAGAAACTCGACGACGGTCGCATCGAACTGATCTGCCGCCCTGGTGTGACACCGGCCTGTCTCCGGGAAGCCCGTCGCTACGCCGGGGTTGCGCTTTCGCCCCGCAAGGTCTCCCGCGAGGAATTCGACAATATCCTCCAACAGGCCTACGAGGATGCCGGCTCGGCCAACAAGATGATGGAAGGCATCGAGGAAGATGTCGACCTCAACAGTGTTGCCCAATCACTGCCGGAACCCGAGGACCTGCTGGAAGCGGATGATGACGCACCCATCATTCGCCTGATCAATGCCCTGCTCACCGAAGCCGTCAAGGAATCGGCCTCGGATATCCATATTGAGCCTTTCGAGAATCGTCTGGTGGTTCGCTTCCGTGTAGATGGGGTTCTGCGGGAAGCACTGACCTCACGGCGAGCCGTTGCCCCTCTGCTGGTATCCCGGGTCAAGGTGATGGCCAAACTCGACATCGCCGAAAAACGGGTACCCCAGGATGGCCGCATCTCCCTGCGGGTAGCTGGCCGTGCCGTGGACGTGCGTGTCTCCACCCTGCCCTCCGGCCACGGCGAGCGCGTGGTGCTTCGACTGCTCGACAAGCAGGCCGGACGACTGGACCTGGACCACCTGGGCATGGAACCCAAGGCCCAGCGGCTCATGGACGAGCTGATCCACAAGCCCCACGGCATCATTCTGGTCACCGGCCCGACCGGCTCGGGCAAGACCACAACGCTTTATGCCAGCCTTACCCGGCTGAACGAGACCAGCCGTAACATCATGACCGTGGAAGACCCCATCGAATACTACCTCGATGGCATCGGCCAGACCCAGGTCAGCACCAAGGTCAATATGACCTTTGCCCGCGGTCTGCGGGCCATCCTGCGTCAGGACCCGGACGTGGTCATGGTGGGTGAGATTCGTGACCTGGAAACGGCCGAAATTGCGGTGCAAGCCAGTCTCACCGGTCACCTGGTGCTCTCCACCCTGCATACCAATACCGCCATCGGCGCCGTGGCCCGGCTGCGTGACATGGGGGTGGAGCCTTTCCTGCTCTCCTCCTCGCTATTGGGCCTGGCCGCCCAGCGGCTGGTAAGGCGTCTTTGTCCCGACTGCAAGGAAGCCTACGAGCCCGAGGAAAGGGAACGTGAAATGATCGGTCTGCCCGACCAGGAACGCCTGACCCTCTACCGCCCCAAGGGCTGCGAGGCCTGCAATCACAGCGGCTATCGGGGGCGGATGGGCATCTACGAGCTGGTCCCCATCGACGATCACATGCGCACCATGATCCATGATGGCAGCTCGGAACAGGCTCTGGAGCGCTACGCCCGCCAGTTGACGCCAAGCATTCGCGAAGACGGGCGACGCAAGGTACTGGCCGGGGAAACCACCATTCAGGAAGTGGTCCGAGTCACGCGGGAAGACTGACAACATGGGCGCATTTGAATACACCGCACTGGATATCAAGGGCAAGCAGAAAAAGGGCGTGATCGAGGGCGACACCGCCCGCCACATCCGGCAACAGCTTCGTGAACAGCGACTGACCCCGCTGGATGTGCAGGAGGTATCCGGGCGCAAGACCGTCAGTCGCGGCGGTCAGAAACGTGCCGTCATTCCCACCCTTGGCCGCGGCATCAGCGCCGGGGATCTGGCCCTGCTCACTCGCCAGTTGGCCACTCTCATTCGAGCCGGCCTCCCCCTTGAAGAGGCCGTCAGCGCGGTGGCCCAGCAGTCGGAAAAACCGCGCATCAAGAGCATTCTGATGGCTGTGCGCTCCCGGATCATGGAAGGTCACACCCTGGCCGATGGCCTGGCCGAATTTCCCAACGCCTTCCCCGAGATCTATCGCTCGACCGTGGCCGCGGGTGAGCAATCCGGCCACCTGGACGGGGTGCTGGAGCGCCTGGCCGAATACACCGAGAATCGCCAGATCATGCGCCAGAAGATATCCCAGGCCATGGTCTACCCCATCGTGCTGACCGTGGTGGCAGTACTGATCATCGTCGGCCTGCTGGTGCACGTGGTCCCGCAAGTGGTAGAAGTGTTTGAAGATACCGGACAGGACCTCCCGGGCCTGACCCAGGGTCTGATTGCGACCAGCGAATTTCTGCAGGACTTCGGTATATGGATTGGCCTGCTGCTGGTTGCAGCCTGGTTCGGCATTCGACATGCCCTTCAGCGTGAGGGACCCAAGCGGCGTTTCCATCGCTTTCTGCTCACCCTGCCCCTGATCGGCCGGATGAACCGGGGTTTCAATACGGCCCGCTTTGCCCGAACCCTGAGCATCCTGGCCGGCAGCGGCGTGCCGGTGCTGGACTCAATGCGCATATCCGGCGAAGTGGTGAGCAACCTGCCCATGCGCAAGGCCATTGAAGAGGCCACCAATCGGGTCAGGGAGGGGGCCCCCATTGGCCGCTCCCTGTCGGCCAGTGGTCTGTTCCCGCCCATGACCATTCACCTGATCCGTAGCGGTGAAACCTCTGGCGAGCTCGAGGAAATGCTGGACCGGGCGGCCACCAATCAGGAGCGGGAGATGGAGTCCCTGACATCGACCCTGATGTCCCTCCTTCAGCCCATGCTGATCATGGTCATGGCCCTGATTGTGCTGATCATCGTGTTGGCACTGATGATGCCCATCCTGGAACTGAACCGGCTGGTGGCCTGATTCAGGGCTGCCAGGCGGCCGTGCCGCTGGTACCGATACCCCTTTAACCGGCTGGCAGGACGTTGCATAGTGGACATGTGCGTTCGGTCCCGGAGGTCAATGCCATGCGCCCTGCCCTGCTTTCCCTGGCTGCCATTCTGCTTGCCCTGGTCATTTCCCTGGGCAACCCCCTGGCCAATGAAGACGATGAACTGGTCACCGTGGAGTTGGCCACGGTTGGCCTGGACGAGCGCAGTGGTGCCCCCGTGGCGCTTCTCAGGGAGCCCGACAGTGGCGAGGTCGTCCCCATTTTCATCGGAGTGATGGAAGCCCAGGCCATCCTTCAGGGTCTGCATGAGGTAAGTACACCTCGCCCCATGACCCATGATCTACTCGCCAGCACCCTGTCGGCCCTGGATGCCGAAGCCATCTCCCTGCAAGTCCATGACCTTCGCAACGGTACGTATTACGGCCGTCTGATGTTGCGAAAGGACGGCCAGGAAGCACTGATCGAAGTGGATACCCGCCCCAGTGACGGCCTTGCACTGGCCGTGCGCTCGGGAACGGAAATCCAGGTTGCCCGCAAGATTCTGCGAGCCGATCTGGAATTCGACTTCCGCGCACCGGAGGAAGAACAGAATGTGGTACGTGCCGGCGGTATCACCGTCGTCGCCGCCACCGAGGCACTACGCGAGGAAATGGACCTGTCCGCACGCAGCGGGGTGTTGATCAGCCGGGTCGAGGGCAGCGCGGCAACCCTGGGCATCCAGCCCGGCGATCTGGTAACCCGGGTGGGCGATATCGAACCGGAAAGCCCCATGGATTTTCTTGACGCCTTCCGGGGCGTGGAAGTCGGGGAATACGTGGAGATCGAAATCGAGCGCGATGGCGAAACACTCAGCTTCGAGGTACCCACGGAAGTGCCGCAGCGGGATGAGCCGGAGCAGGAAAGGTTGTGAGTGCTGAGTGCTCAGTCAGCACTCAACACTTAATATCGAATGAGTGCCGAGCCCCAGGTGAAGCCGCCGCCAAAGGCTTCGAGAAGGATAGTCTGGCCGCGCTGGATTCGACCATCCCTGACCGCCACATCCAGGGCCATGGGCACCGAGGCCGAGGAGGTGTTGCCGTGATCCTGAACGGTGAGAATGACACGCTCCATGGGCATCTTGAGCTTTTTGGCAGTGGCTTCGATGATGCGCAGATTGGCCTGATGGGGAATCAGCCAGTCGATCTCGTCACCCGACATGTTGTTGGCTTCCAGGGTCTCGCGGGCGATGCGACCCAGGGTGGTCACCGCCACGCGGAAGACCTCATTGCCCTTCATCTGTACAAAATCCTTGCCGGACTTGAGATCGTTGAAGCCCTTGGACACGCCGGAGGGGAAATACAGCAGATCCTTGTAGCTGCCGTCGGCGTGGATATGGGTGGAAATGATTCCCGGTTCATCGGAGGCTTCCAGGATCACCGCACCGGCACCATCACCGAACAGCACGCAGGTGGAACGGTCGGTCCAGTCAATGAATCGTGACAAGGTCTCGGCCCCGACCACCAGAACCCGCTTGGCCGCACCGGTGCGGATAAACTTGTCGGCAACGCTCATGCCATAGATGAAACCGCTGCAGGCGGCTTCCAGGCCGATGGCCGGCACGCCCCGATTACCCAGGCGCTCCTGGAGCAGGCAGCCGACATTGGGGAAGATCTGATCCGGTGTCGTGGTCCCCACGATGATCATGTCGATATCGTCAGGAGTTACACCGGCCGCTTCCATGGCATTACGGGCGGCGTGTTCACAGAGATCGCAGGTCGTCTCACCATCCGCGGCAATATGCCGCCGCTCGATACCCGTTCGCTCCCGGATCCACTGGTCGCTGGTCTCCACCATCTTTTCAAGATCGCGATTGCTCAGGACCTTTTCCGGGAGATATCGACCGGTACCGATTATGCGTGAATACATCAAACGCCCTGCCTCTCTTTATCTTCATCTTCCAACAACCGACTGATTCGCGCCGGCACGTCTTCCTTCACTTCAAGCGCCGCAATATGAATGGCGTTCTCGAAGGCTACCATGTCAGCGCCGCCATGGCTCTTGATCACGATACCCTGAAGGCCCACCAGACTGGCACCATTGTAACGCCGTGGATCGGTTCGTCGACGCAGGGCCCGCAGCACCGGCATGGCCACCAGCGCCAGCAGACGGGTAAAGGCATTGCGGTTGAATTCTTCCTTGATGTAGGCGCCAATCATTTTTGCCACGCCTTCCATGGTCTTGAGAGAGACATTTCCGACAAAGCCCTCGCAGACCACCACGTCCACGCCACCACCGAAGATGTCGTTGCCTTCCACATAGCCAATGTAGTTGAGGCTGCTGTCGCTGAGCATGGCCGAGGCATCACGAACTGTTTCGGTTCCCTTGATCTCTTCCTCGCCGATATTCAACAAGCCGACCTTGGGTCGCTCGATGTCATGCACGGCCGTGGCCACGGCCGAGCCCATAACGGCGAACTGCAAGAGGTGCTCGGCAGTGCAATCCGCACTGGCACCCAGATCAAGCATGTGGGTATGACCACCGCGGGCCGGGATGGGGCAGATAATGGCGGGGCGATCGATGCCGGGAAGGGTCTTGAGCACAAAGCGGGAGGTGGCCATCAGGGCGCCGGTGTTACCCGCGCTCACGCAGGCCTGGGCCTCACCCTGCTTGACCAGATTGATGGCAACCCGCATGGAGGAGTCTTTCTTGCCGCGCAGGGCCTGACTGGGCAACTCATCCATATTGACCACCTGGCTGGCGTGGTGAATGCGGATGCGCTTGCGCAGGTCCGTATCGGCCCCTTCGAGGGCAGACTCCAGGGCGGACTCATCTCCGACCAGAATGAGGGAAACATCATCCCGCCTGGACAGAAAAGCGAGCGCGGCAGGCACAACGACACTGGGGCCGTGGTCACCTCCCATCCCGTCCAGTGCCAGTGTGATGCGAGCACTCATGCATTAACTCCAACGAGACTGATCGAAGCGGATTGCCATTGTCACGGCCCGCTCGGGGCCGTCAAAAAGCAGCCGCGGCACCCGGCCGCGGCCTCTCGGACGCGAGGTAGCTCCAGCGAGCTCAGTCCTCGTCCTCTTCGAAATCAATCTCATCCGCCGGCGTAGCGACCAGCTTGCGACCACGATAGTAGCCGTCAGGGCTGACGTGATGGCGGCGATGGGTCTCGCCGGTGGTGGGGTCCACCGACAGGGTCGGGTTCTTCAGGCTGTCGTGTGCACGGCGCATGCCACGCTTGGACGGGGTCTTGCGATTCTTCTGAACGGCCATTGTCTGCTCCAGACTTGCTCTTAAGCTTGAGTTTCAAAGGAATCACGCATTGGCGTGATCCAGCTTGCTCGATGGGATGCCGCTGGGGTCAGCCCCTGAAGACATCCATTCATTTTTTCTTGCCACCGCCCTTGAGGGCGGCGAGGACCTGGAAAGGTCGCCGGGTTGGCCCCGGTGCCGGTTCGCTGGATTGCCCTTCGGAATCCGGCGGCAACAGCATCTCATCCCTGGCCAGCGGGCCACAGTCTTCGATCCGCTCATGGCGGGCCGAAATCGGCAACGCCACCATCAATTCCTCTTCCAACAGCAAAGCCGGATCCAGGAGGCGTTGCTCGCGGATGATGGCGTCCATTTCCGCGGGCAAGGCATCGACATCCGCTTCACTGTCAACGATGACCAGGTCATAGCTCACCGCCAGGGGCTTTGCCACCGGCTCCAGGCAGCGCTGGCATTCCAGGGGCACCGTCACTCGGGCTTCACCCCTGACTGTCAGTCTACCGTGAGCATCACGGTCAAAGCGCATTCGGCACCAGACCTCATCCGCCTCGGCGCCCGCGGAGAGGCACAGCTCGGCGTTCAATCGCGGCATCCGGTCGAGCGCCACATGCCCTTCGGCGGCGGTCTGCCCCGCAGCCAGGCGCTCCGGATCAAGAGGGTCCAAAAACGGCTTCGACATAAACGGGCAATGGTACGGGAACACCACCCCACTGTCAAAGCGAAATTTGGCCAACTTGTTGTTTTCCCTGCACTCACGGGATTGACCCGACGGCTGGCGTGGCGTAAAAGACCCCCAAGCAAGTCGCGACCGGAGCAATCATCATGGCAGAGGCCGAATCCACCCCCGAGCGAATCGTCCTCGCGTCCCGATCGCCCTACCGGGCCGACCTCCTGCGTCGGCTGGTTCCGGACTTCAAACAGCACCCCGCTGATATTGATGAGTCAATCAACGCGGAGGAAAGCCCGGAGGCCTATGTCGGTCGCCTGAGCCGGGAAAAGGCGCTGGCCGTGGCCAGTGCCTGCGATGAACCAGCCCTGGTCATCGGCTCCGACCAGGCCGCGGTCCTGGACGGCGAGATTCTCGGCAAACCGGGCGACCTGGAAACCGGGGTCGCCATGCTCAGCCGCGCAGCCGGCCACGAGGTCCGTTTTCTTACCGGTCTGTGCCTGATTGACAGCCGCTTCCCCGACCGCTGTGTGGAGCACCTGGACCGAACCCGGGTGCATTTTCGGCAATTCGGAGAAGACACCGCGCGGCGCTATCTTGAGCGGGAACCGGCCCTGGATTGTGCGGGCAGTTTCCGCTGCGAGGGTCTCGGCATCTCCCTGTTCGATGGCATCGAATCGGAAGACCCCACCGCCCTGATCGGCCTGCCCCTGATTGCCGTCGCGCGGGGCCTGCGTGGACTGGGATACGAGATCTGACTGCGGCGAGGCTTGCGAGGAAAACTCACTGGCCCTGTCGAGACGGGAATACTCCCTGCCCCGCAAGCCACTCGTCCAGATGGCTGACACCGGGAAGAATGGCCAGCGGACGACATTCCCGCAGCCGGGCCTCGGGATGGGCGCCGCCAGTGACGGCCACGGCCGGCATGCGGATGGCCGCGGCCATCTCCAGGTCGAAACTGGTATCCCCCACCATCAAGGCCTGATCCGCCTCCAGCCCCGTCACATCCAGCAAATCCTCCAGCATCTGCGGATGGGGTTTTGAGCGCGCCTCATCGGCACAGCGGGTGGCAACGAACCGGGCTTCAATATCCAGTTCCGACAATACCCGATCCAGTCCGGCCCGCCCCTTGCCGGTGGCCACAGCCGACCAGATCCCCTGCCCCTGCAGACGGTCCAACACGCGCAAGGCGCCAGGATACAGCCCACCCTCGTCCCGATCCTCTGCCAGATAACGTTCCCGGTAGGCCGTCTGAAATGCCTGGGCCTCGGCCCGGGAAAGCCCCGGCAAGGCGCGAGCCAGGGCCTGGTCGAGACTCAGGCCGATGACACTCCGGACCCGCTCCGCCGGGGGTGGCGGCCAGCCCAGGTCCTGGGCCGCTGCCTGGACCGAGGCCACGATATG
>NZ_JAYGII010000043.1:0-16484 GCF_034931365.1 Natronospira elongata | reverse complement strand
GCCGGCGCGGGTGAGGTGGCCGGGGTCGGTGACGCGGATCTCGTACCAGGTGGGCAGGCCCTGGATGTTGGAGGGGAAGTAGTTCTTGCCCATGACGGGGACGCCCATGCGAAAGATCGATTTCATCAGCAGACCATTGGCGCTGGCGGAGCCGGTGCCGTTGACCGTGGCGATCTTTAGGGTGAAGTCATTGACCTTGGGCATTACTCTTCCTCAAAGGGGATTCTGGTCCGCTGGGGTGTTTGATCCCCCTCTGTCTCCCCCTTCCGAGCGGAGCTCGCAAGGGGGAGGACCTGGTAGCTGGGCTTTGGGGGGCTGTTGGAGGACTGATCCCCCTCTGGCTCCCCCTTCCGAGCGGAGCTCGCGAGGGGGAGGACCTGGTAGCTGGGTTTGGGGGGCTGTTGGAGGACTGATCCCCCTCTGGCTCCCCCTTCCGAGCGGAGCTCGCAAGGGGGAGGACCTGGTAACTGGGCTTTGGGGGGGGTGTTGGAGGACTGATCCCCCTCTGTCTCCCCCTTCCGAGCGGAGCTCGCAAGGGGGAGGAGTTGGATTCTGGCCGGGATGCGCGAATGAATTCGCGCCTACAGGGGGCATAATCAGGCCAGATACTCATCCGGACGCCTGCTTGGGTGATTTGTTTGGCCGACGAGCCTCTACCTCGTCGCCGACCTTGGGGATGAAGACTTCGCCGTGTTTCATGTCCCAGGCGGCGGTGGGGCAGCGTTCGGCGCAGAGGCCGCAGTGCACGCATTGGTCTTCGTCCTTGACCATGTGGCGTTTGGTCTGGGGCAGTTTGGCGGAGACGTAGATGGCCTGATCGGGGTTTTTGGCCGGGACCTTGAGGCGGGAACGGACGGATTCCTCGGACTCACCATCCTCGATGTGGAGCATGGTCAGGCACTGCGTGGGGCAGATGTCGATGCAGGCGTCACACTCGATGCACTTGTCGTTGAAGAAGATGGTCTGGATGTCGCAGTTGAGACAGCGTTCCACTTCCACCGCCCATTCCTGCTCGCCGAAGCCCAGCTCCACTTCGATATCCACATTCTTGAAGCGCTTTTTCATGTCCACATGGGGGACGAGGCGGCGTTCTTCCGGGGCGTACTGGTTGGAGTAGGCCCATTCGTGCTGGCCCATCTTGACGGTGTGCACATCCACGGCATTGGGCAGGCGCTGGGTGATGTCCTCGCCATTGACGTATTTGTGGATGGAGATGGCGGCTTCATGGCCGTGGCGCACGGCCCAGATGATGTTCTCCGGGCCGAAGGCGGCATCGCCACCGAAGAAGACGCCGGGGCGGGTGGACTGGTAGGTGATCTTGTCCACCACCGGCACTTCCCAGTCATCGAATTCGATACCGATGTCGCGCTCGATCCAGGGGAAGGCGTTTTCCTGGCCGATGGCGAGGATGACATCATCGCAGGGCAGGAAGATTTCATCGATGACCCTGCTCTTCTGGCGGCCGTCTTTTTCAAAGTATTCCAGCACTTCGAAATGCATGCCCTTGAGCTGGCCGTCTTCCACCACGAAAGCCTTGGGGGAATGGCAGGTCATCAGTTCCACGCCCTCGTCCAGGGCGTCTTCCAGTTCCCACTCGGAGGCCTTGAGCTGGTCGGCGGGTTTACGGGCCATGACGCGGACATCATTGGCGCCCAGGCGCAGGGAGGTGCGGCAGCAGTCCATGGCGGTGTTGCCGGCGCCGATGATAAGCACCTTTTCGCCAATGGATTCGATGTGCTCGAAGGCCACCGATTCCAGCCAGTTGATGCCGATGTGCACCCGGCCGGTGGCCTGGGCCTCGTCCCGGCCGTCGAGTTTCAGGTCCTTGCCGCGGGGGGCGCCGGCGCCGACGAAGACGGCATCGAAGCCTTCTTCCAGCAGGGCCTTCATGGATTCGATGGGGCTGTTGAGGCGCAGGTCCACGTCCATGTCGAGGATGTTGTTGATTTCCTCGTCCAGGACTTTGGGCGGCAGGCGAAAGCGCGGGATGTTGGAGCGCATCAGGCCGCCGGTGACATCCAGCTTCTCGAAGATGGTGACTTCATAGCCCAGCGGGGCCAGATCATTGGCCACGGTGAGCGAGGCACAGCCGGCGCCGATGCAGGCAATCTTCTTGCCGTTCTTCTGCTTGGGGGCCCTGGGCAGGCGGTCGCTGATGTCGTCCTTGTAGTCATCGGTGACGCGCTTGAGGCGGCAGATGGCCACCGGCTTTTCATCGTCCACCCGTCCGCGCCGGCAGGCGGGTTCGCAGGGGCGGTCGCAGACGCGGCCCAGGATGCCCGGGAAAACATTGGAATCCCGGTTGAGCATGTAGGCGTCGGTGAAACGGCCCTGGGCAATGAGGCGGATGTAGCCGGGAACATCGGTATGTGCCGGGCAGGCCCACTGGCAATCGACTACCTTGTGGAAGTAGTCGGGATGGTATGTATCGGTCGGTTTCATGCTGCACTCCGGCAGTCGCGGGCACGTTCCATTCGCGCCCTACTCCCTTAAACCTAGCCCCAGGCCGGGCGGCGGTCAAGCGGGCGCCGACGTGGCAATCCCGCCGCCGAGCACCTAGGATGGAGGTTCCGTCCACGCCGGAGACACTGCATGAAATTGCCCGTCAAGCGCCTGACTGCCGCCCTTCTGCCCGCCCTTCTGATGGCCAATCCGGCCCTGGCCGGCCCGGAGACCCTGCCCGAGGAGCAGCGGGCCTTCTGGGAGCGTTTCCAGGCCCTGTGTGGCCAGGCCTTCGCGGGGGAGATTTCGGATGTGACGGCCTATTACGAGGATGGGGTGACGGGGCGCGAGCTGCGCATGCAGGTGATGGAATGCGAGGAGGACCGTATCCACGCGCCCTTCCATGTGGACGACAATCACTCCCGCAACTGGATCCTGACCATCGTTGACGGGACGATCCGCCTCAAGCACGACCACCGCCATGAGGATGGCACCGAGGAGGCAATCAGCCAGTACGGCGGTGATGCCCCCACCCCGGGCCTGCCCACACGCCAGATCTTCCCGGCGGACGAACACACCGCCGAGATACTGCCCAAGCGGGCGGACAACTTCTGGTTCTTCGACTTCGTGGACGAGCACACCCTGCAGTACGGGGTGCACTGGCCGAAGTACGGCCATTCCATCCGGGTGGAGTTTGATCTCTCGGAGACCATCGAGACCCCGCCCCGGCCGTGGGGTTACGAGGACGACTAAGGGGCCAGGCTATGCGCTTGGCTGCGAAGCGTTTCCGCTTCGGTTTCACCGCATGAGCATTGTCATATCCAATCACGCGATGGTTATACGCATCCGGATTGGGTTCCACCCGATTATCCGCGACTACAATTGCGAGCCCCAACAGGCACACCTAGGGGCAGTCGGAAAGCTGCCCCCGGGCCCAGGCGACGGCCTCGGCTTCCTCGGCGGCGGTGAGGCTGTGGTCGGGATGGCGGGCCGCCTGCTCCGGCTGGCCCTCGCCCTTGATCTGGGCGGCCATGTAGCGGTGGGCGAAACCTTCCATTTGCATGGCCCGATCGTCCTCCCGATCCCAGTGCTCATGCAGCTCGAAATGCTGGGTGACGGCGGATTCCCGCGACAAGTGCACGCCCATGGAATAGAGGGAATCGGCGTGGCAGGCCTCCCGTAGCTGGTCCAGGTAGCCCTGGCGCAGGGCCCTTTCCCTGGCCTGTGATTCCTCGTCATGGCGAGGCAGCTGACCGAGGCCGGTAAACACGACCCGGTACATGGCATCCCCGTGGCCGGCATCGGCCGCCTCGAGAGTCCAGTCCGCTCTTTCGGTCACCGCATCGCCAAAATCGCCCAGCTCGCTATCCAGGCAGGCGGCCTTGATAACCGACAGTTCCTCGTGGATATCGCGCAGCTGCTGCTCTCGCTCGGGGTCCTGCTCCTCCTCAATATCCTCTTTCAGGCCATCCAGCAAGTGAACCCGCATGCAGGCCTCGGCCAGTTGGTAGAGTTTGTTGGCGGCTTGCGGGTCGCCGTCCTCGTGCGCGGCGATCAGGGCTTCGCGCCTGGCATCCACATCGCTGATGGCGGCAAGATCCAGTTCCTCGGTTTGCAGGGCGATGGCGCGCTCTGCGCCATCCTCCTCATTGGTCTCATCCGGGACCTTGACGGTCTCTCTCTGGTCCCCGGCCGGTGCTTCGGAGCCACCCTCCTCCCGGCCCGGCTCGCCAGCAGGGGTGGATTCGGCCTCCGTGACAGCCTCATCAAGGCCCGCATCCTGCTCGGGCAGATCCTGCCGGGCGTCGTGGTAGAGCCACATGCCGGCCAGAAGCATGATCGAGAACAGGACAACGGCAACCGTACTGAAACGCATGCATCCCCCGGATTGAATATTGCAAGAACGGATCCCCAGTTGCAGGGATGCTCCATTTTCTGGCTTGCCAGGTCAAATCTGGCATGCTGTTGCTCACAGCCATGGAAACGGGGTCGGCATGATTCAACAACACGAATTCAAGCGCGGCCGCCAACGCCTGTCCTTCAGGCGCTGGGCCCTGCCGGGAGAGCGGGAGACACTGGTGCTCTGCCATGGCCTGGCCAGCAACGGCACCCGCTGGAGTGAATTCGCCGAGGCCACGGTGCCCCAGCGGCCCTGGAACATTCTCTGCCCGGATCTGCGCGGCCACGGGGGCTCGGTGGTGCGGGGCCGAATCAACCTGGATATCTGGGCCGACGACCTGGCCGCCCTGCTGGACCATGAGGGCGTGACGCAGGCGGTGGTGGGTGGCCATTGCCTGGGGGCGAATCTTGCCCTGCACTTTGTCCGCCGTCATCCAGATCGAACCCGCGGACTGGTACTGGTGGAGCCCATGTTTGCCCAGGCCCTGGGCGGGATTCTCGGCAAGCTGCGCCGCATTCGCTATTTGCTGCCCGCCCTCGCCTGGCCCATTCTGCTATTCAATGCCCTGGGCCTGTATCGCCGTGAACTCCCCGGCCTGGATCTGCGTCGGCTGGACGAACACTCGCGGCGGGCGGTGGAAGAAGCCGGCGACCCCGCGGCCATTACCGGCCGCTACGCCAAGCCCGGCAAGGACATGTTCTACATGCCGAGCGCGGCCTACCTGCAGGCCCTCAATCAAGTGCTGCGCCCCCTGCGGGGCCTGGAGACGATTGACTGCCCTGCTCTGGCCCTGCTCTCCACGGGTGGGCTGTTCGGCGACCCGCAACGAACCCGCGAGCTGCTCTCCCGCCTGCCGAAGGTTCAGATTGATGAGCTGGAGGCCCTGCACTGGATCCCCACCGAACAACCCCGGGCCCTTCAGTCCCATGTGGGGGACTGGCTGGATACATTGGCGGCGGGCGAAAGCGATGACTCCCAGCGCTGAGGCACCCGACGGAGATCGTCGGGGTCGTAGCCCCGGCTGGCGATGAAGGCCTTCAGGTCTTTGTAGTGTTGCTCGTCCATCGCGGGATTTCTGGACATGATCCAGACATAGTCCCGTCGCGTGCGGCCGATGATGGTGGTTTCATAGTCATCGTCCAGGTAGATGACCAGGAACTCTCCCTTGATCGGCCAGATGAACTGCATGCCCCATTCCGCACCGTTGTCGCTGCGTATGATTCCGGTCGGATTGTATTCGCGTTCAGG
Source organism: Natronospira elongata (assembly GCF_034931365.1). NCBI lineage: Bacteria > Pseudomonadati > Pseudomonadota > Gammaproteobacteria > Natronospirales > Natronospiraceae > Natronospira > Natronospira elongata. Next base: position 10,894 of record NZ_JAYGII010000043.1, on the reverse strand, counting down.
CCCGTCAAAGCCGCCCCGGCGAAAGGTGAAGGTGGTCTGCACCCGCCCACGGTCATCAAGCTCGTAGTGTTCAATGGCATTGTAGGCCTCGCGCTCCGGCCAGGTGGGGATGTGGGCGATGACATACCAGCGCCCCATGAAGCGGTCGATATCCACTTCATCCACGGTTTCCATGGGGGGATTGCTGGAACAGGCGGTGAGCAGCCAAAGGGCGGCAAACAGAAGCGCGGAATTTTTCATTATTCTGGCTCCAAGGGAATTCCTACCCTTGGAGCCAGAATTCCATCCTGGGTTCCCGCCCGGCGCAGGCTACTGCAGAAAGGCCTTCGCTTCCCGGATGCCCGAGCGGTCTGCGTCTCCGATCATGGCCAGCAGCGCCTCATAGTGCCGCTCGGCCCGATCGGCCTTGCCGGCCGCCTCGGCCGCGCGGGCGGCCCCCAGCAAGGTGTTGTAGCGGGCGGGCCAGACCCGGTCGGAGCGTTCGAAGGCCTCGAGGGCATCCTCGGGCCGGTCCATGGCCAGATATAGCTCGCCCAGGCCCTCGCTGGGCGGAATCAGGGCGCCGGGAGTGATTGGATGTTTCTCGGTGTCGGCCTCCAATTCCACTGCCCGGTACATATGCTCGATCGCCTTGTCCTGATCGTCTTCCAGCCAGGCCAGCCAGGCGGCGAGCTGATATTCCTCGATGCGGATGTAATCGGCAAAGGCACGTTCACCATCGTCCTCGGTCTGACGGCGCAGCGTGCGCAGTGAGTCATAAGCCTGACGGGTCTGGTCCAGATCACCGTTTTGCGCATGGCCCATGCCCCGGGCCAGCCAGGCATTGGCCTGGGACCAGCGCCCCACCGGCTCATCCCAGGCCAGATCCTCCCAGGGCATGATCTCGATCTCCCGGGCACTGTCCCAATCACGCCGCTCCACCGCCATGCGAGCCGGCATCACCGCCGCGTGGTAGGCCGCCACGATGGTCGGCTGATGGGGTTCGCGGGCGAAGGTCTCTTCAAGTACCTCTCTGGCCTTCTCGTCCTCGCCACGCTGGAGATGGGCGTAGAGCAGATAATCCTGGGCATGAATGTAGTGATGGGAGATGTAGTCGCCGGCCGGATTCTCCAGTGCCGCCTTGGCCGAACGCCGGTTCCAGTTGATTACCTCCGGCCAATCGCCAAGACGGACATGTATGTGAGACGGCATATGCAGTGCATGGGGAACATCCGGTGCGATCTGCGCGTACACCTCAACCATGTCCAGAGCATTCCGGCCCCGGCCATCCACATCGGTGGCGTGAATCATGTAGTGGATGGCACCGGGGTGCCTTGACTCCTCGCGCCAGATCTGACGGAGCAGGGCTTCGGTCTCGTCATACAGGGCATCCGGGTCATCGGCACCCCCGGCGATGGTCAGCCGGGACAAGCCATACAGGGCGGCCACATCCAGATCGTCGCCATGATTCGCGTAGGCCTCGGCCATGCCGTCGGCCCAGCGCTGCAGCCGGGGGCCGAATTCCTCCACCGAGGGATCCCGGAAATAGGCCGCGGTGGCCTCGATCAAGGCCCGCTCCCGATCGGCATCAGCCACGCGATCCCGGGCCTCGCTGATAGCGGCCCAGCCCCGCTCCCGGTCCTCCAGGCTGGGGCGAGTCCCCCAAAGCGGCTGAAACAGGGTCGTGGCAACCCCCCAATGGGCCATGGCGCAATCGGGATCCTTGTCGACGATGCCCTCGAAACTCTCGCGGGCCTGGACGTACATCATGTGATGCATCAAGGCCAGGGCACGATCAAAGGACTGCTGTGCCGCGTCGGTACAATCCGCCTGAAAATCCACCACGCCGATGGGCTGACCGTCATCCACCACGGCGTCATGGTCATGCAGCATGGCGTGATCATTCCGGTCACTGTCGTGGGAATGCTCATGACCAGCCGCATGGTCCCCGCCGGGGTAACCATTCTCACAGGCCTGGGTAGCGGCCAGAGAAAAGACCAGTAACAGCGCAACCATCATCGGCCGGCCCGAAAAGCCCGCCGCTGCCTTCGCGATTCGCGTCTCCATAAGTGCCTCCTGCTCACCGACAACCGGCCTGGCTGCCGGGAAACCATCAAAGAAACCCAACAAGAGATACGAGAAACGTCCCAGGACACTGCCACCGAGAAAACTAATCCTGGCTAGTGGTCGGGAAACAGTGTCTCCCGGGCGGCCTGCACCCGTGACAAATGGGGGTGCTCGGTAAACCCGTACTCTTCAAACAGCGCTTCGGCTTCCTCCAGGTCGGACAGGGCCTCCTCCGGGCGGCCCAGGGCGTGCAACACCCTGGCACGCAGCACCTTGCGCAAGGCATCCTCGCCGAAGCGGCCCACATGGCCCGCACCATCCAGGGCCTGATCCAGATAGGCCAGCGCGGTGTCCATGTCCTCCCTCTTGAAGGCACACACGGCCCGTCCGGTCAGCAGGGTATTGCGCTGATGAGGGTTGCCCGGCAGCTCACCCTCAACCATCCGGTCCGCCGCCCGCAGCCAATCGCTGCCGGCTTCGGTTTGGCCGTCATAACAGTTCGCCATGGCCAGCAAGGCCTTGATGATGGCCACCACCCCGGGATCCACGCCGTCCAGTTCAAGATAGAGAGAGCGGGCCCGGCGCAATTGCGGCTTGGCCTCGGACCAACGCTGCATGGACGCCAGCATGGTGCCCCGTTGGTAATAAAGCCGCTCGAATTCCTCCGGATCGCGGCCAATGGCCTCGGCCCGCTCCAGCGCCGCCTCGGTGGTCAGTTCAAGGGCTTCATCGAATCGCCCCTGATGGAAGATCATCAGCGCCAGATTGGCGCGGGCAATGGCCGGGTAGATATGGGCGCCCTCGAAGATCCGCTCCTGCAGCTCCAGGGCTCGGCGCAGATGGGCTTCGGCGCCGTCAAAGTCACCCATGCTGTGCATGATGATGGCCATATTGCTCTGGGCAAGGGCGTAATCAAGGCTTTCTTCACCGAAACCTTCTCGATAGATCTGGGCTTCCTGGCGGCGCATATCCAGCGCCGCCTCCAGGTTTCCCTTCAGCCGATAGGCGCTCCCCAGATCACGCTTGATATCCCCCCGGACCCGGGGCGACACCCCCTCTCGCTGATCGAGCTCCGCATTGAGAGGCTCCAGTATGGCCAGCGCGTCCTCATAACGGCCCAAACCACTCAGCACCCAGGCACGCCTTGTGCGAACAGCCGCCGCGGTTTCCCAGTCCACCGTTTCCGTGGCCACCGCCACTTCGGCCAGATTGAGCAGGCGCTCGGCCTCGCCCAGGTGGCCGCGCTCCTGATGCAGAATGGCGAGCTGGGCCAATGTGCGGGCCAGCTCATCCGCGCCCAGGCTTTCCTCCTGATGACTGATCTCCAGTGCCGTCTCCAGCAACGGCTCGGCGTCGTCATGACGACTTTCGGCCATGTAAAGCTGCGCAATGGCCATGAGCATCTCGTAGCGCTCTCCGGGGGGTGCACTGTCTTCGTTCAGGGCCCGTTCCGCGCCCAGGGCCACCAGGGCCTCGGAATCCGGCAATTGTTCACGCGGCCGGTCCGGCTGGGCATCCCTGAACAGACCCAGCAGAAACTCCCGCAGTGCTCGCGAGCGGGCCAGGGCCTGCTCGGCATCGGCCAGGGCGGCCTCGGCCCGTGCCGAGGCCTGGCGTTCCATTTCCGTGGCCGAGCGGGCCTCATGGGCCTGCCAAAGGGCAACCCCGCTACCAATCAGCAAGGCCAGACTCACTGACGCGGTGGCGACAGCGGGCAGTCGATTACGACGCAACCACTTAGCCAGGCGGTAAGCCGTGCCGCCACTGACCGCTGCCAGCGGCCGATGCCCGGCCCAGCGATCGAGATCGGCCAGCAAGGCATCCACACTGGTGTAGCGGTCTTCAGGATTCGGTGCGAGGGCCTTGAGACAGATCGCGTCCAGGTCACCGCGCAAGGCGCGGGGCGGAATACCGACCCGATTGGGCAGACTGGAAGGTGGCGACGGCACGGTGTCGGGCAGTGACCGCTCATGCCCCATCAGCAAGGTGGTGGCTTCCCGCATGTCGCGAATGCCATGACCACTGAGCAGCTCATACAGCAGGGCACCGAGACCGAAGACATCCTGGGTCACCGCCGGCGGTTGGCCGGCCAATTGCTCGGGGGCGGCATAGGCCGGCGAGCACCAGGGCATTTCTTCCGCCGTACTTGTCTGTCCGTCCCCGGAGAGCAGCGCGGCGATGCCGAAATCCACCACCCGAACTCGCCCCTCGTCGTCCACCAGGACATTGGCGGGCTTGGTGTCACAGTGCACCACCAGCTGGCGGTGACTGTAGGCCAGGGCCTCGGCAACCTGACGAAACAGCTCGATGCGAGCAGGAAGATCCAGGCCGTGGGTCTCGGCGTAACGGGTCACCGGCTGTCCGGCGACCTGTTCCATGACCAGATAGGGCAGGCCGTCCTCGCTGACCCCGCCATCCATAAGCTGTGCCACCCCCGGATGCTCCAGCCGTGCCAGCAGGCGCAGCTCTGACTGCAAGCGGGCCTGGCGGGCCGGCCCCACGATGCCGGGGGCGAGCAACTTGATTGCCACCTGCTTTTCAAACTGACCGTCCGCCCGTTCACCGGCCAGCACCACGCTCATGCCGCCCCGGCCGATCTCCCGCCTCGCCCGCCAGTTGCCGAAACGCCGGCCGGCCAGATCGGCGGGTATGTCCTGGAGCCCCTGATCGCGCCCGCCGAGCATGTCGAGCACGATGTCGTCCATGGACTCGTCCAGCAACAGAGGGTCGGGGTGATCATGGGCGTGGAGCATGCGCTCGAGCTGTTCCCGCACCGGCGGGGGTGGCGCCGTTTCTTCCAGGAAACGCTGACGCTGTTCCGGGCTTAGCTCCACCAGCGTGTCAAAGAGTTCGGCGACCTTTGACCAGGTGGCGCTGTCGAGCTTCATGGCGTCAGCACCGTCTGCAGATAAGCCCGGGCCTTGCCCCAGTCCCTGGCGGCGGTGCGAGCGGAAATGCCCAGGTGATTAGCCGCCTCATCCAGGGACAGACCTGCGAAGAAGCGCAGGGACACCAGCTGGGCCAGACGCGGGTCCAGTGCTTCCAGGCCTTCCAGAGCCTGATCAATGGCAAGCAATTCGGCCGCGGTCCCGCCTTCGATTTCTTCGTTCTCAAACAGGCGGACCTCCTGGCCCACGTCCCGCTTGGCGGCCGTGCGGTAACGGGCATAGTCCACCAGAACCTGGCGCATGGCCATGGCGGCGGTTCCAATGAAGTGCTCACGATTCTTGAACTCGCCATCCCGGTCGCTCAGCTTGAGCCAGGCTTCGTGGACAACGGCGGTGGTGTTGAGGGTGAGTTGGGGATTGCGGCGGTGTTCGCGGCGGGCAATGCGGCGCAGCTCCGAGTAGATTTCCGCCAGCCGCAGGGCATCACCGCCCGCCCCATTGGCGCGGTCGCCCTGGCCGGTCTCCCCCACCGGCCCGTCGGGATGCTCGGTCACGTCTGTCATGCCCCACTCCACCGGGATGGCTTGCATCCCGTGGTGAATACTCCCCAACTCACACATTACACCAGGGCGAAGGGATGACAAAACGGCGTGGCCGACTCGCAGCCGGGGTTGACCCAGGTCAATGCCGACGTTGACGGCGCGAACTACAGTGCCCGCAGACCATGGAACGCTTACCAGCGGAGAAAACGCCACAATGCAATCCCTGCCCCATGTTTATAAAGCCAGCGCCAGCGGTGGTCCCGATGGACCCATGCCACTGGACAGTCCCGGTCTCGCCACCCTGGATACCGATGCCCCGGCCGAGTTCGGCGGCAGCGGCGATTACTGGTCGCCGGAAACCCTGCTGGTGGGGGCAGTGGCCAACTGCTTCATTCTCACCTTCCGGGCCCTGAGCCGTCACGCAAAGCTGGAGTGGACGTCGCTGGCCGTTGCCGTGGAAGGAACCCTGAACAAGACCGACAGCGGACTGCGCTTCACCCACTTCGAAATCCGGGTTCAGGGCGATGAAAGCATGGGCGAGGCACATCATGCCGTGCTGGAGAATGCCAAGAAGCATTGCCTGATCACCAACTCCCTGCTCGCCGAGTGCAGTCTTCGGATTGAAGGCCGCTGACGCCATCGGCCGGACAGGGACAAGGAGGCAAGTATGAGTCGCACGATTGAGCGATTGCAGGCGGATCACCGGGAATTCCTGCGTGTCCTGGCCCATATGGAAAGCGCCATGGACAACTGTCTGCAGGGCGAAGAGATCGACCGGCCCCTGATGCGGGAATTCGTGGAGTACTGCTCCGGGCATGCCGACACCTTCCACCATCCCCTGGAAGATCAGCTCTTTCGTTGCCTGCTGGCAAGGGATCCCCAGTTGGCACCTGTCATTCGGCGGCTGGAGCAGGAACATCTGGAATTGCGCTGGGCGACCCGGGATCTGCGCGAGATGCTGGATGAGATGCAAGCCCGGGAACTGGTCCGACGGGACCGCTTCCTGGAGGCCATGGGGGAATACCTGGGGCTGTACTTCCATCATATCCAGAGCGAGGAGAAGGAACTGTTCATCCATGCTCGACGGCTGCTCACTGCAGAGGACAATACGTGGCTGGATGGCTGGCTGAACCAGGCTCCCGAGACCAACTTCGGCCACAGTGAAGCACTGCCACGTCTGGGCGCGGTGATTCAGGCCGAGGCATAAGCGGCGCGGTACTTGACGCACGTCAAGGTCAATCGTGGCCCTGACCGTCACAATGAAAACCGTAATACAGCCCCATCTGTTGATGGGAGACTCCGAGCATTCGTGGCCTAAAGCCTGGTGACCCACCAGTGCCATGACGCGGATGCCGCCGGCCGGCGGGATCGTCCCGTCGGTAGCGGCCAGGGCAGCGAGGGGAAACGCCGCTGCCTCCCGGCATTGGAAAGGAGTGAACAATGCGCCAGTCAGACCCCACCCGACCCGCGTCCGCGCAGGCCGGCCGGACCGCCACGCCTGCCGAGCCCCTGCCCTGGCCCGTGCCACGTGCCATGCCGCAACGGGCCCCCACCGTGGATCCGGGCCGCGTTCCCGACTCGGAGCTGGAAGACCGTTTTGGTCGCCGTTTCGCCTACCTGCGCCTGTCCATCACCGATGTCTGCAACTTTCGTTGCGAGTACTGCCTGCCCGATGGCTACCAGGGCAAGCCCACCGGTTTCCTGAACCGGGACGAGATCCAGCGCCTGGTATCGGCCTTTGCCGAGCTGGGTATACGCAAGCTGCGGATCACCGGCGGCGAGCCGCTGGTACGCAAGGATGCCCTGGCCATTCTGGCGGACGCCGCCGCCACTCCCGGCATCGAAAAACTCGCCCTGACCACCAATGCCTTCAACCTGGCCGCCCAGGCCGAGGCGCTGCGCGACGCCGGCCTGTCGGCGGTCAACATCAGCCTCGACAGTCTCGACCGCCAGGGTTTTGAACGCATTACCGGCGACAAGCGCCACGAAAAGGTCCTGGCCGGGGTGGATGCCGCCATCGCCGCCGGCATACCCAGCGTCAAGATCAACACCGTACTGCTGGGCGGACTCAACGATCAGGAAATCCCGGATTTCATGGAGTACGTGCGTGAACGGCCGGTGGCGGTTCGCTTCATCGAACTGATGCAGACCGCGGACAACGGCGACTACTTCCGCCGCCGTCATGTGAGCGGCCAGACCGTGGCCGATCGCCTGCAGGCCGCCGGCTGGAGCCCGATGCAACGGGGCGAAACCGACGGCCCGGCGGTGGAATACAGCCACCCGGATTATGCCGGTCGCATCGGCCTGATCGCCCCCTACGCCCCCGGCTTCTGCGACGGCTGCAACCGCCTGCGGGTCACCGCCCGGGGCGGCCTGCGCCTGTGCCTGTTCGGCAACGGCACCCATGACCTGCGCCCCCTGCTCCAGGACGAGGCCGACAAAGCCGCCCTCAAACGCAGCATCTGCCAGACCCTGGTGGGCAAGGAAGTCTCCCACCATCTGCATGAGGGGGATTTCGGGGATACGCCGCATCTGGCGAGTACGGGCGGATGAATTATCCAGCCGTAGGAGCGGATTCATCCGCGATTGGGCTGTCGGCGGGCACGGTGGCCGCTCGAAGCCCAATCGCGAATAAATTCGCTCCCACGGGGGCTAAATTGAACATTGATACGGTGGATTGATAATGGCTGATCAGAATTATCGAATGGTGGACGTCGGCGGCAAGGCCATCACCCGGCGGCGGGCCGTTGCCACGGGGCGGATTGTGGTGGGCCCCGAGGTGATGGCACATCTGCGTGAGGGCGAGCTGCCCAAGGGCGATCCCCTGCGTCTGGCCGAGGTGGCCGCGATTCTGGCGGCCAAGCGCACGCCCGACCTGCTGCCGCTGTGCCATCCCTTGATGCTGGATCACGTGGGACTGATCTGTCGGTTGAACGAGGCCGACCAGGCGGTGGATGTCTTCGCCACCGTGGTCACCAGTGCCCGGACCGGGGTGGAAATGGAAGCCCTGGCCGCGGTCAATGCCGCCCTGCTGACCATCTGGGATCTGTCCAAGCCGATTGAAGCGGCACTGGCGATCGGTGGCGTGAAACTGTTGCTCAAGGAGGGCGGCAAGTCCGGGCGCTGGGAGCATCCGGACGGGCTCGCCGACCTGCCTGCGGAGCTTGCCGCATGAGCATCGCGCCGGCCAGGCTGCGGGCCCGGCTGGGCGATTTCAGCGGCGCCTTCGCCGATGGCGCCGTGCTGTTTCCGTTATTGCTGGCCCTGGCCTGGCAGACCGGCGCCTCGGTGGTGATCATGCTCGCCACCACCGGCGCCGCCTACCTGGTCACCGGCTGGCTGTTTCGTCTCCCCATTCCGGTGCAGCCGCTGAAGTCGCTGTCGGTAATGGCCATTGCCGCCGGGGCCAGCGCCCAGGAACTGCAGGCCGCGGGCCTGCTGCTGGGGGCCATCTACTTCAGCATCAGCTTCCTGAACGTCAACCGCCTGGCCGGGCGCATTCCCGATGTGCTGATCCACGGCTTTCAGCTCGGCCTCGGCATTCTCCTGCTGGTCACCGCGGTCAAGCTCATGGGCGGCACCGTCCAGGAAATGCTGCTGGTGGCCTTTGCCGCCACCCTGGTCATCGGCATCACCCGCTACAGCGGCCTGCCCCTGCTCGGCCTGATCGCCGTGGCGGGCCTGATGTGGGGCATCTGGCACGCGGAAGCGCCTCTTGGCAGCGGCCACGAGGGCGGGCTGCGGGCCTCCATCGTCGCCCTGATGGTGCTGCCGCAGATTGCATTGACCCTGACCAACTCCGTGCTCGGCACCCAGCGCGCCGCGCAGGCCTATTACGGCGAAGCCGCCTGGCGGGTCAATCCGCGACGGCTGCTGACCTCGCTCGGCCTCGGCAACCTCATCGTCGGTGCCGTCGGCGGCATGCCCTACTGCCACGGCTCGGGCGGGGTCACCGCCCATTACCGGGGCGGCGCCCGCAGCTGGTTGTCCAATGTGGTCATGGGCAATGCCCTGCTGCTGCTCGCCGCCCTCTTGCTGATCGGCGGTGGCGGCCTGCCGGAATACCCGCCGGCCCTGCAGGCCCTGCTGCTCGGGGTGATCGGGGTGTTTCACATCCAGCTCACCTATGCCAGCTGGCGCAAGCTCGACACCGCCCTGATTCTGGTGGTCATGGGCACCACCGCCCTGCTCGCCCAGAGCATGCTCTGGGTGCTGGTGGCCGGGGTGATTGCACTCAGCCTGCGGGCGCTTTACCAACGATTCACGCCCCGCCGGGACGACACCGGCCGGGCCATTGAAAGCGATTGAACGCGAGGAGAAAGACCATGTCCCGGGAAGTGGAAATCAAGCTGTTCGGTGCCTTCCGCCAATACAGCCCGGAAGCCGCCATCGCCGTCAGCCTGCCCGAATCGGCCGATGTCGCCACCCTGCGCCGGGCCTTTGCCGACAAGCTCGAGGACGACAATGCCCGCGCCCTGCTCCAGTCATCGGCCTTCGCCACTGACGAGGCGGTACTGGGCGAGGGGGATACTGTGCCGGCGGGGGCGCGGATCTCGATTCTGCCGCCGGTGTGTGGGGGGTGAGCAGCGAGCTACGAGCGGCGAGCGGCGAGCGGCGAGCGGCGAGCGGCGAGCGAGATTGTGGGTAGGTGGCGAAGCAGGGGGTGGGGTGGTTTTTCCAGGATTGTGGGCGACACGACGTCGCCCCCAAAGCCTACAGGGATGTATTCACGGCGTTCCTGGAAAAACCACCCCAGCCCCTGCGTAGCCACCGGATCGAAGCCGGTGCCTGCGGGCCTGATTGAAGTTGAATGGGAACTGACAGATGACAATCCATGTAGCAACGAAAGACGAAGTGCTGTCCACCGAGGCGGCCCTGGCGCATTGTTCGGCGCCGGGGCATGGGGCGGCGGATCTGTTTATTGGGCGGGTGCGGGATCTCAACCAGGGTCGGCAGGTGCGGGCCGTGAGTTATGACCTGCATCCGGTGCTGTGCAACAACGTCTTTCGCGAGATCTGCAAGGAAGCCCGCCAGGAATGGGGCGAATCCCTGCACTTCTGGCTGGAACACCGCCAGGGGCGGCTCGCCGTGGGCGAGGCCAGTGTCGTGATCGCGGTCAGCTCGCCCCATCGGGATGAGTCCTTCCGCGCCTGCCGCTACCTGGTCGAGCAGATGAAACACCGTGCGCCCATCTGGAAGCAGGAGCATTACGTCGATGGCGACAGTGAATGGGTCAAGGGCCATGCCCTCTGCAGTCATGGCTGATTTTGCCGGCCTGGTCCTGGCGGGCGGGGCATCATCGCGCATGGGCGAGGACAAGGCCCTGCTCCGCCACGGGCAGGAAAGCCTGCTGGCACTGGCGGTACGCCGGCTGACCGCGGCCGGGGCCGATCCGGTGCTGGTCAGCGGCGATCGCCC
>NZ_JAYGII010000042.1:0-16601 GCF_034931365.1 Natronospira elongata | reverse complement strand
GAAGAGCTGGCCATCGTGCTTCAGGCCACCGACAACAGCGAACGGATTCTTGCCAATGCCCACGGTGAGCCGGTGCGAGCGCTACCGGATGTGATCACCCTGCCGGTCGCCGACCCCGATGGCGGCGGGCTCAACCCTGCCCTGCGTGAGATGCAGGTCTCCGAGCAGTAGAGACCAGCCCCTAGAACCCGCCCAGCAAGGCCTCTACCCGTGCCACATCGTCCGGCACGTCCACGCCCGGCCCCGGCATTTCGCCGGCCTGCCTCACCTGAATACGCAAGCCGACCCACAAGGCCCGCAACTGCTCGAGCTGTTCAATCTCTTCCAGCTCGCAGGGTGGCTCCGCCGCCAGGCGATCCAGGACCCCCGCACGATAAGAATACAGTCCGATATGCCGATAAACCGCCCTCGGCGCCTCGGTGGAGTCCGGGTCCCGCGTAGCCGGGTTGTCACGGTCCCAGGGAATGGGAGCGCGGCTGAAATAAAGCGCCGAACCGCTGCGGGCCACGACCACCTTGACCACATTGGGGTCCATCAGCTCGGCACTGCTCTCGATGGGCCAGCACAGTGTTCCGATATCGGCCGAGGCTTCGTTGAGCAATTGATCCGCCACATCCCTGATGGCAGTCACCGGCATCAGGGGCTCGTCGCCCTGCAGGTTGACCACCACATCCTCATCGGCCCAACCCAGTTGTCCAACCACTTCCCCGACCCGGTCAGTCCCGGAACGGGCCTCCGGCGAGGTCATGCAGACCCGGGCACCGAATTGTTCACAGTGCGTGCGGATACTGTGATCGTCGGTCGCAATGATGACCTGTTCGGCGCCGGCATCGCAGGCCCGTTGCCAGACATGACGGATCATGGGTTCCCCGGCGATACGGGTCAGGGGTTTGCCGGGAAAACGGCTGGAACCATAACGGGCCGGAATCACCACCTTGAAACTCATTTGAGATTATCCCTTTCCTCTGTGGAGATCTCTCGGGCCTCCTCTTCCAGCATGACGGGAATCCCGTCCCGTACCGGAAAGGCCAGACGATCCGCCTTGCAAATCAACTCATCCGAGGACCGTTGGTAAATCAACTTACCCTTGCACACCGGGCACACCAACAGTTCCAGAGTCTTGCGATCCACGCCCATGCGTTTTTCCTCTTCAGTCCCGATCCTGCCACTGGCGGCAGAGTGCCACCAACTCATCCAGCATGGCCCCGGCATCGTCCAGCTCGGCCTCCACCGGGACCCGCCACCAATGAGCGGCGGCACGTTCGCCAAGCTTGACCGCATCCTTGTCCGTCATCAACACCGTAGTGCCATCATCCTGCTCCGCTTGCCAGCGGGCATGATCACCCGGTGCTTCCTCGATCAGCTTGATATTGTATCCCGCCAGCGTATCAAAAAACCGCTGTGGCGCTCCCATACCCGCCACCGCCCGCACCGGGCCGGGAGCAAAGTCAGACAGGGGGCGGCGACGACCATCCATCAGGTTGACCGCGCTGTCAGTTCGCAATTGCATGAGCAAACCGCTTTCCGCTTCCGGCCGCTGGCCATTCCAGACCCGCCAGTGAACCTGATCCAGGCGATCCAGGGGTTCGCGCAGAGGCCCGGCTGGTATCAGGCGGCCATTGCCGAAGCCCCTTTTGCCGTCAATCACCGCGATCTCGCGGTCGCGGGCCAAAGGGTAGTGTTGCAACCCATCATCACTGACAATCAGATCCAGGCTGAAATGGGAAAGCAGGAGGCGACAGGCCTGGGGGCGGTCAGCGCCCACGGCCACCGGGCAGCCGGTCAGGCGCTGAAGCAGGAGGGGCTCGTCACCCACACGACGCGAGTCACTATTCGCTTCCACCAACAGACAGTCACGACTGCGACGGCCATAGCCACGGCTGACGACACCCACCTGCAGTCCACGCCGCTTGAGTGCAGCGGCGAGCCAGGCGACAAAGGGAGTCTTGCCGGTACCACCGGCCGTGAGGTTGCCCACCACCACGACCGGCACCGGCGCCCGCCAGGCCGTGGCTGCCCGCCGGCGATTGAGCCGCACCAGGCCGGCCTGCAGCCGGGCCAGACCCCGCAGCACGATGCCGGGCTGCTGCTCACCGTACCAGCGCCCTTGCAGCCAGGATTCCAGTCGGCGGCGCAGGCTCATGGCTCGCCCTTACTCGGAAAACTGCAGGCGATGCAGACTGGCGTAATGGCCACCACGATCAAGCAACTCCTGGTGGGTACCCGACTCCACGATACGGCCATGATCCAGCACCAGAATGCGATCGGCATTCTCGATCGTGGACAGGCGATGGGCGATGACAAAGGTAGTGCGGTCCTCCATCAGGCGATCCAGGGCTTTCTGGATATGGCGCTCCGACTCGGTATCCAGTGCCGAGGTAGCCTCGTCCAGAATCAGCAGGGGCGCATCCTTGAGCAGGGCCCGGGCAATGGCGATCCGCTGACGCTGGCCACCGGACAGCAATACACCCCGGTCACCCACAACCGTGTCCATGCCCTCCGGTAGCTGCTCAATGAAGTCCAGGGCATAGGCCTTGCGGGCCGCCTCGCGAACCGCATCCCGATCAGTGTCCACCAGACTGCCATAGGCAATATTGTGCTCAATGGTGTCGTTGAACAGCACCACATCCTGACTGACCATGGCGATCTGATTACGCAGATCAGTACGCCGGTACTCGCTGAGAGAAACACCGTCCAGCAGTATCTGCCCCTGATCGGGATCATGGAAACGGGGCAAGAGGCTCACCAAGGTGCTCTTGCCGCTACCCGAGCGGCCCACCAGGGCCACCACTTCACCGGGCCGAACATGCAGGTTGATGTCCTTGAGCACCTGCTCCTTGTTCTCGCCATAACTGAAGTGCACTTTCTCGAAACGCACATCACCATTGGCACGCTGGATGGCTCGGCTGCCACCCTCGCCTTCAGGCGGCGTATCCAGCAGATGGAAGACACTGTGGGCGGCGGCGATGCCCTTCTGAAGCACGGCATTGATATTGGCCAGATGGCGCAGGGGGGCCATCATCAGCATCACCGCGCCCAGGAATGATACAAAGGCACCCACGGTGATGCGATCCAGCACCCCCGGCAAGGTGGCGAAGTAGATAATCCCGGTTACGCCGATGCCGGCAATCAACTGCACCAGCGGCACACTGCCGGCCTTGGTGGCCACCAGCTTCATGTGCATGCGACGGTTCTGCTCGTTGATCTGCTCGAAGCGTTCGGCCTCGTAATGCTGCCCGCCAAAAACCTTGACCACGCGCTGACCGCCGATGACTTCCTCGGCCACCCGGGTCACATCGCCCATGGAATTCTGAATTCGGGTGCTGTACTTGCGAAAGCGGCGACTGACGAATCGCACCAGGGCCATCAGCATGGGCACGGTGATCAACAGAAAGGCCGTCAACGGCACGCTGATCCACAGCATCCACGCGAACAGCGCCACCACCGACAGGGTGTCCCGCACCAGCACGGTAATGGCATTGGTCACCGACTCGGCAATCTGCTCAATGTTGTAGGTCAGCTTGGAGACCAGCACCCCGGTGGAGGATTGATCGAAATAACTCACCGGCAGGGAGAGCAACTGGCGAAAGGTCTCGGTGCGAAGCTGCTTGATCACCCGCCGACCCACCCAATGCATGCAGAAGGTGGAAAGAAAGCCGGTAATGCCACGGATGACGAAAAGCCCCATCAGGAGGATGGGAATGATGCGGATGGCTTCCGGGTCCCGGGCCACCAGACTTTCGTCCATCAGCGGCTGCAGAATGGCGGGAAAACCGGCCTGGGAAACGGCGAAGATGGCCATGGCAATCACGGCCAGCAGAAAGATCCGCCAGTGGGGAACCACATAACGGAGCAAGCGCCGGTAAACCTTCAGGGCATCTGCTTCTGTCTGAATCTTCTCCATTGAATCCCGTTGCCTGAATGATTGATGAATGAGGACCGGAGCCAACCCGGCATATTGCCGCTGTTCTGGGCGCGGGCGCGGCCCGCTAGCCCTCCTCCTCTTCCGGCGCTTCGGCAGTCACCACCTGGATGCGGGCGAAGCCCAATCGTCCCACCACATCCATTACCGTGACCACCGACTGATGACTGGCATTGGCATCGGCCCGAATGGTGACCGGCACATCCCGGCGATCTTCCATGATGCGGCGGATGGCACTCTCCAGTGTCGTGGGCCGGTTGTTCACCAACTGACGACTGTTGACCGCATACTCTCCATCGGCGGAGACGACCACTTCCAGGGCCCGCTCTTCCTGCTCGGGAGCACCTTCCAGACTGGCCTCCGGCAACACGATCTCCAGGTCGGCCTCGCGCACGAAGGTGGTGGAGACCATGAAGAAGACCAGCAGCAGGAAGACCACGTCAATCAGCGGGGTGAGATTCACCTCCGGGTCTTCACTGCGCCTGGGCCGGAGATTCATCCCTGCCTCCCCGGATGACCGCTGAGCGCGTCAACCAGCTTCATCGCTTCCTGCTCCATGTCCACCACCAACTCATCGACCCGCCCGCGCAGATAGCGATAGGCAATCAATGAGGGAATGGCCACGGTGAGACCGGCGGCGGTGGTCAGCAGGGCCTCGGAGATACCCCCGGCCAGGGCGCCCGGATCACCCACCCCGTGAGCGGTGATGGCGGTAAACACCCGAACCATGCCGATGACCGTGCCCAAGAGCCCCAGCAGCGGGGTAATGGAAGCAATGGTGCCCAGGGTATTGAGGTAGCGTTCCAGCTCATGGACCACATGGCGACCGGTATCCTCCACCGTGTCCTTCATCAGGTGGCGATCGCCATGGCGCTGGGACAGACCGGCGGCCAGAATGCGCCCCAGTGGCGAGTTATTGCGCAAGGCCTTGACGTGGTCCTCGCTAAGCTCCCCTTTCTGCAGCCAGCGCCAGGCCTCGGCGGCCAGATGCGGCGGGGTGACCCGCTTGCGTCGCAGGGTCCACAGGCGCTCGGCCACGATGCCAAAGGCAATGACCGAACACAGTATGATGGGCAGCATCAGCCAGCCGCCCGCCTGAATGAGTTCCAGCATGATTATCTGTCGCCCCGTTATCAGCCCCGTCCGGCGCTTTTCCTTGCCGGCCGGGCACCAGGTTCCCTAGGGCTTCCCGCAGGAAGCATCGGCGTCGCATGATACTTGATTTGGGCATGGCGCAGAAATCAGGGTCGCCACCAGCGTGGCTGACGGGAGAGATAAGCCACCTCGCCCCGGCCCTCCAGGCGCAGGCCGACCCGCCCTTTTTCCCTTGCCAGGCCCTCGTCCAGGTGCAGCGGCCGGGACAGCGCCGGGTGTTCCACCACAAGCCCGCTCGGATCCAGGCGCAGGCGCCAATCGCCGCTTTCCGCAAGCAACTGACACTGCGGCAGGCCGTCCTGACCGGGGCCACGGACAAAATGAATCTCGTCGCCCCCCATCGCCCCCTGGGGACAATGGCGCGCCACCCCCGCCGGCATGCCGCGAAGATCCGGCAGCAGAAACTGGCCCGGCGCCAGCTCGGGTAGGCTGGACTGTAAGTGGTCCAGGGTGGCCGAACCCACCCCCTGCTCCGGATTGAACAGCAAGCGGCTGCCGGGCCGCCGCATTGCCCGCGCCAGCCAATCCAGCAGCGGTCCGCGCAGATCGCCGCGCCCGGCCTGTAGCCAGATGAGCCGCTCTTCGGCCAGATCCAGTTGCCAGACCTGGCCACCGGCCGGCAGCGACCAGACCCGGATATCGGGCTGATCCCGGCCATTGAGCCCCACCACCAGGGGCAGCAATCCGAGCAGCAGCGCGGCCCGGGCGACCCGGGGCCCGGGCAGAACCACGGCCAGGATGGCCAGCAAGGCAAGCAGCGCGGCAATCAGGGGATACCCGGCCACGGTGGGCAAGGCGGGCAACTCCGCCAGCAGGCTCAGGACCGGCCAGAGCCCGTCAAGCACCAGGCCGGCGCCAGACCAGAACCAAGCGGCCAGAGTATCGAGCCCGCCAAGGGAAAGCGCTGCCCCCAACAGAGACAGAGGCACGACCAGGAAGCTGAACAGGGGCACGGCAATGGCATTGGCGAGTGGACTGGACAGCGGCCCCAGCCCGAAAAACAACATCAGCACCGGCAGAATGGCCAGGCCGGTGACCCACTGGATCCGGACAAAGGCGACAGCCCGGCCCGGCCGATCACCACCGGCAACAACCGCCAGCACAAAAGCGACCAGGGCAAAGGACAGGTAGAAGCCCGGATCCATCACCGCCAGGGGATCAAGCACCAGCACCACCACCGCCGCCGTGGCCAGTCCGCCCGCGAAACCCGTCCGGCGACGCAACAGCAGCAGCAAGACCATGACCGCAAACATGCTCAGCGCCCTGACGGTGGGCAGGGCGAAGCCGGCCAGCATGGCGTAAGCGCCTGCGGCGGCCAGCCCCAGCAAAGCCCCGCTGAGCCTGGCCGGCCAGGGCGCCGGCAATAGGCGGGCCAGGCCCTGCCCCAGCAGGAAAACCAGCCCGCCCACCATGCCGATGTGCAAACCGGAGATGGCCACCAGGTGGGTGGTCCCGGTGGCATTAAGTACCGCCCATTGGCCGCTGTCGAAGCCACTGCGATCACCGACGGTGATGCCCCGGATCAGCGCCGAGGCGGGACTGTCCGCCAGGGACTCGGCCACCGCCTGCCCCAGCCGTGTCCGCAGTCGATCCATGCCGGCCCCGCCGGGCTCCAGCCGCACCGCCGTCGCCTCCGGCATGACCCGGGCCGTACCGGCCAGGCCATGGCGAAATTGCCAGCGTGCCTGATCGAACTGCCCCGGCAGGGGCCGTGCCGCTGGCTCACGCAGTTGCAAGGGCAAGCGCCATTGCTCACCGCTGGCCGGGGCGAGCAACGGCTCCGACCAGCTCACCCGAAGGCGAACGGGGCGGGCCAGAGGCTCGCCATCAATGACATCGACCTGGAAATCAAAACGCTGACTGAAGCCGTGATCCGCCACCAGACCCAGCACCCGCCCTTCTGTCACCACCACCGTCTGCTCGCCAAGATCATCCAGGGCCGACGGCATCAAACGCTCATGGATGGCATGGCTCGCCAGCAGCAGGCCCAGACAGAAACCACCCAGCCAGAGCAGACGCTGGCGAACAAGCCAGGCGCCCAATAGTCCGATAAGACAGAGGAACAGAAACCAGACAGGAGAGAACCCTGGTGCCCAGACCAGTGCGGTTGCGGCGACAAAAAGCCCGGCGGCGAAGACCGGCATGACTCATGCTTCCCTGCAATCCTTGCAAACTGCATCCAGGCCGGCCATTGCCGCATTATAATCGGCGTTGACGACCCGGCCCCCCTTTTGCTGGGCGCCTGTGATCTCCATATTCAGGCTCACCCGCTTCGGATAAAGAATGCGACATGCCCAGGCGATTTTTCAAGCACTACCTGCCCAGAAGAGAGACGCTGGCCCGGTCGCGGCTGCTGCGGCCCTTTGCCGCGCTGTTGAGCGACCCCGGGCTATGGGCGCTGAGCCGGCGCAGTACGGCCAAGGGGTTCGGGGTCGGGGTGTTTGCTGCCTGGCTGCCCATCCCCTTCCAGACCCTGGTGGTCCTGGGGCTGACGGCATGGATGCGGGTAAATCTTCCGGTGGCGGTGTTGGCCAGCTTCATCTCCAACCCGCTGACCATGGGGCCGATGATGCTGGCCGGTTACCTGTTGGGCTCATTGATGCTCAGGATGCCGCCCCGCGAGAACCTGGAATTTGGCCTGGAGATGATCTGGCAGGAGATCGAGCGGATCGGCGCGCCCCTGTTGCTGGGCTGTCTGACCCTCGGCCTGCTCACCGCCCTGCTCTCGGCAACCATCATCAACGTCGCCTGGCGGGTTTCCCTGATGCGTTTTTATCGCAGCCGTCGGGCACGCCGCCGGATGATGGGGATTCGTTTCCGCCGCCCGCGTCAGCTTCGCCGGGCCGGCCTGAAGCGGCGCCTGCCTAAACCTTGAGCACGCCGTCTTCCAGCTCGTGAATGGTTCCCATGCGGGCGGCCAACTCCCGGTCATGGGTAACCATCACCAGGGCAGTGCCGTACTCGGCGTTCAACTGCAGCATGAGATCGGCCACCTGTTCCCCGGTCCGGGAATCCAGATTGCCGGTGGGTTCATCCGCCAGCACACAGCGCGGCCGGGTCACCAGTGCCCGGGCCACCGCCGCCCGCTGACGCTCACCGCCGGACAGCTCGCCGGGCTTGTGTTCAAGGCGATGGCCCAGCCCCACCTGCTCCAGAACCCGCCTGGCCGCGTCACGCGAGGGGGTCACCGACTCGCGCCGCACCAGCAGGGGCATGGCGACATTCTCCAGGGCGGTAAACTCGGGCAGCAGATGGTGAAACTGGTAAACAAAGCCGATGGCCCGGTTACGAAGACGACCCCGCTCGGCATCGGCCAGCTTGTGCATGGCCTGACCATCCACCCAGACCTCGCCTTCACTGGGCCGGTCCAGGCCACCCAGCAGATGCAGCAGAGTACTCTTGCCGGAGCCGGAGGCGCCGAGAATGGCAGCCGTCTCACCCGGCTGAATGGCCAGGCTGACATCACGCAGGACATCCACGCGACGCCCGGCATCGGTGAAACTGCGGCTCAGGTTTTGACAGGCAATCGCGGCCTGTTCCAGATTCAGCCGGGCCTTACTCATAACGCAGGGCCTCCGCCGGTTGGGTTCGGGATGCCCGCCAGGCCGGATACAGGGTGGAGAGCACCGACAGAACAAAGGCCAGACCGCTGATCCGGCCCACATCCGCCCAGTTGAGCTCCGAGGGCAGGTCACTGATGTAATAGACATCGGCCGGCAGGAATTCGGTCTGGAACAGATCCTCCAGCCAGGGCACGATCTGCTCCACGTTGCTGGCCAGGGCCACACCCAGGCCCACACCCACGACCGTACCCACCAGACCGATGACCGTCCCCTGAACGATGAAGATACCCATCACCGAGGACGGTGTGGTGCCAATGGTTCGCAACACGGCAATATCCGCGCGCTTGTCATTGACCACCATGACCAGGGTGGAAATGATGTTGAAGGCCGCCACCGCCACGATCAGGAACAGGATGATGAACATCACTGTTTTCTCGATCTGCAGCGCGGCAAAGAAATTCGCATGCTGGCGGGTCCAGTCACTGACGAAGTAGCCCGCTCCCAGACCGGCGGCAATGTCACGGGACACCGCCGGTGCCCGGAACATGTCATCGAGCTTCAGGCGGATGCCGCCCACGGCATCACCGAAGCGATAAAGCGTACGGGCATCGTCCAGATGAATGAAGGCATGACTGCGGTCATACTCATACATGCCCACTTCGAACAGGCCCACCACCTGGAAGCGCCGCATCCGCGGCCGGAAACCGGCCACCGTCACATTGCCTTCGGGGACAATCAGGAACACGCTGTCGCCCACATTGACCCGCAGGGAGCGGGCCAGGGCACTGCCCAGAATGACTCGATACTCACCCGCCACCAGATTGCCGAGCTCGCCCTGGATCATCTGCTCGCCGACCTCGGAGACCTGGGGCTCCTCCTCCGGCAGAATACCGCGCACCATGCCGCCGCTGAGCTGCCCTTCCCGGGCCAGCATGCCTTCCCGCTCGATAAAGGGCGCGGCGCCCAGCACCCGCTCGTCAACGATGATCCGGTCGCGAACTCCCTCCCATTCCTCGACCCGGCCGCCGTAACTGGTAATGCTGGCATGGGACACCATGCCGAGAATGCGATCACGCAGTTCCTTCTCGAAACCGTTCATGACCGACATCACCGTAATCAGGGCCATCACGCCCACGGCGATGCCGGCAACCGAGGTCATCGAGATGAAGGAGACAAAATGATTGCGGCGCTTGGCGCGAAGATAGCGCAGGCCGACAAATAACTCGTATGGTTTGAACATGGAGCGGGATTAAACCATAGCTGTTTCGGTTTTGACAGAAGCCGCCGCCCGGGCCTGCAGCGGACGGGTCAATTCAAGCCGCCGGGGCGACACCCTGGCACCCCAGGCCATCAATTCAACCCCGGCCTCTGAGGCCTCGGCCAGGGCATCGGCATAGGCCGGATCGATGGCCACTGCGGGTTCGACCACGGCCACATCCTCGCGTTGCACGCAGAAACACAGCACCGCCCGCTCCCCGGCCCGAACCGACTGGATCAGGTGAGCCAGATGCCGGGCCGCACGCCGGCTCACCGCATCGGGAAACAGGGCCAGACCATTGGCGGCAGCGGCGGTCACATTCTTGACCTCCACCCAGCAGCGTCCCTGCTCGCCCTCCAGCAGGATGTCGGTGCGCCCACCGGCCGGATGGGCAACCTCCCGGCGCAGATGGGGATAGCCGGCCAATGCCGGAATGCGCCCGGCGGCAATCGCTTCCGCCACCAGGGCATTGCTGCGCCCGGTATGGATACCCACCAGGGCCCCGGTGCCGGTCTCCACCAGCTCCCAGGTCCACTTCAGGCGCCGCTCCGGGCGGTCCGCCGGGCTCAGCCACACCCGCAGGCCGGGCGCCTTGCAGCCGAGCATGCTGCCGGTATTGGGGCAATGGGCCGTGACCCGCCGACCGTCATCGAGGATCACGTCGGCAAGAAAGCGCTTGTAGCGGCGAATCAGGCGGCCGGGGATCAGGGGTGTCTCGAATTTCATGCCGGCCAAGCCTACCAGAAGCCCTGTCGTATTTTGCGAAATCGCCGCAAGAACTTTCTCTATCCGCCTGTCACTGCTATATTTCCAGACACCATGACCAAAAACGGGGACCCGATCATGCGCCTGTCTCGCTGGAGCCTATTGTCATTGACCGCCTGCGCCTTGCTGCTGAGTGGCCCGGTGCTTGCCGAGCCTCGCGAGGGTGGTGACCGCCTGCGGATTGAAGCCGGTGAGCATGTCGGTGTGGATGCCCCCACCCGCGGCATGAACATGGACAATGTCCGGGATGTCTTCGGCCAGCCCCGGGACCGCCGTGGCCCGGTGGGCGACCCGCCCATCACCCGCTGGGACTATGACGGCTTCAGCGTCTATTTCGAGCACAATCTGGTCCTGCACAGCGTGGTCCACGGCCGCATTCCCGACGCCGCCCGAGACTGACACCCGCCATGGAAAACCGCGTCCGGCTGCCCGCCGAATGGGCGGCACAGAGCGCCGTGCAACTGACCTGGCCCCATGATCAGGGGGACTGGGAGGATAACCTTCAGCCCGCCCGCGCCTGTTTCACCCGGATTGCCACCGCCCTCTCCCGCCGGCAGACGGTCCTGATCGTCGCCCGGGATCTGGAAGAACGTCAGGCCATCTCCAGCAAGCTGGCCGAGGCCGGGGGGGTGCTGGACCGCTGCCGTTTCGCCATCGCCCCGACCGATGACAGTTGGGCCCGTGACCATTCCCCGCTGTGCGTGACCGGCCCCGAGGGTCCGCGACTGATCAAGTTCGAGTTCAATGGCTGGGGCGGCCGCTACCGGGCCGAGCTCGACAATGCCCTGCCCCTGCACCTGGCCGACCAGGGCATCTTCGGCGACACACCCCTGGTGGAAACCGGCATCGTGCTGGAAGGCGGGGCGGTGGAATGTGATGGCGAGGGCCGTTTCCTGCTGCGCCGAAGCTGTATCGTCGATGACAAGCGAAATCCCGGCATGGACACCCGGGCCATGAGCCGCGCCCTGGCCGAATGGCTGGGTGCCGACACCATTCACTGGCTGGATCATGGCGACCTGAGCGGGGACGATACCGACGGCCATATCGATACCCTGGCCCGTTTCGCGCCGGACGGTCGCGTGCTCTACCAGGGCTGCCAGGATACGGACGACGAACACCATCCCCTGCTCACGGCCATGGCCGAGGAGCTGGCCGCCGCCTTCGGTCGAGAGCGGCTGATCGAACTGCCGCTCCCCGAGGCGATCCGCGACAGCACGGGCCGACGCATGCCGGCCGGCTACGCCAATTTCCTGGTCGCCAATGAACAGGTGCTGGTCCCCACCTACCAGGACCCGAGCGATGCCCTTGCCCTGGAGCGCATCGGCGAGGCCTATCCAGGAAGAGAGGTCGTGGGCATCGACTGCCGCGCCCTTGTTCGCCAGGGCGGCAGCCTCCATTGTGTGACCATGCAATACCCGGCCGGGGTGGTACCGCCCGAGGCCGGCCTGCCCGCCGTCACGGATTAACAGCAGCAAGAGGCACACATGACCAGCAAGGAACTCAAGGTCGCCCTGATCCAGGACCGGGACCAGGGCAGCGTGGAAGCCAATCTCGCCCGCATCGAGGCGGTCGTGCACGAAGCGGCCGAGGCCGGGGCGCGGCTGATCCTGCTCCAGGAACTGCATAACGGCCCCTATTTCTGCCAGGGCCAGGACACCGACCGCTTCGACCTGGCCGAGCCCATCCCAGGCCCCAGCAGCGAGCGCCTGGGCCGCCTGGCGGCGGAAACGGGCACCGTCATCGTCGCCTCCCTGTTCGAGCGCCGCGCCGCCGGGCTCTATCACAACACCGCCGTGGTCCTGGACGACGACGGTCGTCTGGCCGGTCTTTACCGCAAGATGCACATCCCGGACGATCCCGGCTTCAACGAAAAATTCTATTTCACCCCCGGTGATACCGGCTTCGAGCCCATCGACACCGCCGTGGGCCGGCTCGGGGTGCTGGTCTGCTGGGACCAGTGGTACCCGGAGGCTGCCCGCCTGATGGCCCTGGCCGGTGCCGAGCTGCTGCTCTACCCCACCGCCATCGGCTGGTCCGCCGACGACGACGCCGAGGAGCAGGCCCGCCAGCTCGATGCCTGGCGCACGGTCCAGCGCGGCCATGCGGTCGCCAACGCCCTGCCGGTACTGGTAACCAACCGGGTCGGGCACGAGGCCCATCCGGCGCAGCCCGGGGAAGGCATCGACTTCTGGGGCCACAGCTTCATTGCCGGGCCCCAGGGCGAAATTCTCGCCGAGGCGGATACCGGGGAGGCCATCGTCAGCGCCAGCCTGGACCTGGCTCGCAGCGAAAGCGTGCGCCGCATCTGGCCCTTTTTCCGGGATCGCCGCATCGACGCCTACGGCGATCTCAGCCGCCGTTTCCGGCGCTGACACCCCCGGCAAACGCGTCGCAATATGCGATAATGGCGGTTTTTGAAACCGTCCGAGCCAGAAGCCCCGATGCCCACTGATTCCCCTGCCCCGGCCAAGCCGCACACAGCGCTCCGACTCCCGGACGGGCCCGGCGATCGCCGTCGCTGGGGCCGGCTCTATGGGGCGGCGCGCAGCCTGGTGGTGGCGCGCGCGGCGGCCGCGGCCCGGGGCCCGGTGCTGCTGGTCTGCGAGAGCGTGCGCGAGGCCGAGGCGGTCACCGCCGAGGTGCGCTTCTTCGCCGGAGCAAGCCAACTGCCGGTGGTCTTCTTCCCGGACTGGGAAACCCTGCCCTACGATGTCTTCTCGCCTCACCAGGACATCATTTCCGACCGCCTCGACACCCTCGCCCGCCTGCCCGGCCTGGACCGGGGGGTGGTGGTCACCGCCGCCCAGACCCTGATCCAGCGTCTGCCGCCCCAGGCCTATGTGGCCGGCGGCTCGCTCAATCTGGATACCGGCCAGCGCCTGGACATCGACAGCCTGCGCTCGCAGCTCGAGCAGGCCGGCTACCGGGCGGTTTCCCAGGTCATGGAGCATGGCGAGTTCGCCGTGCGCGGCTCACTGGTGGATGTATTCCCCATGGGCAGTCGCGGGCCCTTCCGCATCGACCTGTTCGATGATGAAATCGAATCCCTGCGCGCCTTCGACCCGGAAACCCAGCTCACCACCGAAAAACTTGAGCGCATCCGCATGCTGCCGGCCCGGGAATTCCCCCTGGACGAAGCCGCCATCCGCGATTTCCGCCAGCGCTACCGCCAGCAATTCGAGGGCGACCCGCAGCAGAGCGAGGTCTATCGCGCGATCAGCGAGGGCAATCAGCCCGGCGGCATCGAGTATTACTTGCCGCTGTTCTTTGAACAGACCGCCAGCCTGTTCGACTACCTGCCGGATGTGGCCACCGTCGCCCTGACCCAGGGCGCGCGGTCGGCGGTGGACAGTCAGTGGGCGGAAATCCACCAGCGCTTCGAGCAGCGCGGCCACGACCGCGCCCGCCCCCTGCTGGCACCGGCGACCATCGCCCTGTCACCGGAAGAACTGGACAGCGCCCTCGGCCGCCACGGCCAGGTGTTGCTGGAGCGCACGGAAGGTGCCGGGGACCCCGAGGCCCTGCCGGTGGAGAACTTCCCCACCCAGGCGCCGCCGCGACTCCCCCTCGACCACCGCGCCGAGGACCCCGCCCGGGCCCTGATCGAGTACCTGGACGATTTCGAGGGCACGGTCCTGCTGGCGGCGGAATCCCCCGGTCGACGCGAGGCCCTGGTGGACATCCTCGCCGAGCGCGACCACAAGCCGGCCCAGATCGACGGCTGGGACGCCTTCATGCAGCGCCGGCCGGCACTGGGCATCTGCGTGGCCGACCTGACCGAGGGCCTGGTCCTGCCCGAAGAAGGCCTGGCGGTGATCGCCGAGCCCCAGCTCTTCGGTGAGCGCGCCAGCCAGCAGCGGCGTCGGCGGCGCGCGACCCGCGACCCCGAAGCGGTCATCCGCGATCTCACCGATCTCAGCGAGGGGGCGCCGGTGATCCACGAGGAGCACGGCGTGGGCCGCTACATCGGCCTGCAGACCCTCACCGTGGGCAAGGATCCGACCGAGTTTCTGACCCTGGAATACGCCGGCGGCGACAAGCTCTATGTGCCGGTGGCCTCGCTCAACCTGATCAGCCGCTACACCGGCACCAGCCCGGAAAACGCCCCCCTGCACCGGCTCGGCTCGGACCAGTGGGACAAGGCCCGCAAGCGGGCGGCGAAAAAGGCCCGCGACGTGGCCGCCGAGCTGCTTGACCTCTACGCTCGCCGCCAGGCCCGCCAGGGCACCGCCTTCAAGGTCGACGAGCGCGAGCGCCGCGCCTTCGAGGAGGCCTTTCCCTTCGAGGAAACCCCGGACCAGGACAGCGCCATCCAGGCGGTCATCGATGATCTCAAATCCACCCAGCCCATGGACCGGGTGGTCTGCGGCGATGTCGGCTTCGGCAAGACCGAGGTCGCCCTGCGCGCCGCCTTCACCGCCGTGCAGGCCGGCAAGCAGGTGGCGGTGCTGGTCCCCACCACCCTGCTCGGACGCCAGCATTACGACACCTTCACCGACCGCTTCGCCGACTGGCCGGTCAAGATCCGCGCCCTGTCACGCCTGGGCAGCGGCAAGGAAAAGACCGCCACCCTAAAGGGCCTGGAAGACGGCACCGTGGACATCGTCATCGGCACCCACAAGCTGCTCTCCCGCGATGTGCACTTCAAGGACCTGGGCCTGGTGATCATCGACGAGGAGCACCGCTTCGGGGTGCGCCACAAGGAACGCCTCAAGCAGCTTCGGGCCGAGGTGGATGTGCTGACCCTCACCGCCACCCCGATCCCGCGCACCCTCAACATGTCCCTGGCCGGCATCCGCGATCTGTCCATCATCGCCACCCCGCCGGCCGAGCGCCTGTCGGTGAAGACCTTCGTCAATGAATGGTCGGACGGGCTCATCCAGGAGGCCTGCCTGCGCGAGATCCGGCGCGGCGGCCAGGTCTATTTCCTGCACAATGAAGTCCGCACCATCGAGCGCACCGCCAAGCGCCTGCGAGAGCTCATGCCCGAAGCCCGCGTGGAAGTGGCCCATGGCCAGATGCGCGAGAGCGAGATGGAGCGCATCATGCTGGACTTCTATCACCGGCGGGTGCAGATTCTGGTCTGCTCCACCATCGTGGAATCCGGCATCGACGTGCCCACCGCCAACACCATCATCATCAACCGCGCCGACAAGTTCGGTCTGGCCCAGCTGCATCAGCTGCGCGGCCGGGTGGGCCGTTCCCACCACCGCGCCTATGCCTATCTGCTCACCCCGCCGCGCAAGGCCATGACCAAGGACGCCCTCAAACGCCTGGAGGCGATTGAATCCCTGGAAGACCTGGGCGCCGGCTTCACCCTCGCCACCCACGACCTCGAGATTCGGGGTGCCGGGGAGCTTCTGGGTGACGAGCAGAGCGGGCAGATTCACGAGGTGGGCTTCAGCCTCTACACCGAGCTGCTGGAACGGGCGGTGAAATCCCTCAAGGCCGGCGAGGAACCGGAGCTGGACAAGCCCCTCAATCACGGCCCGGAAGTGGAGCTCGGCATCCCCGCCCTGCTACCGGAAGACTACGTTCCCGATGTGCACACCCGCCTGACCCTCTACAAGCGCATTGCCAGCGCCGGGGACGAAGAAGCCCTGCGGGAACTGCAGGTGGAAATGATCGACCGCTTCGGCCTGCTGCCCGAGTACGCCAAGAACCTCTTTCTCACCGCCGAGATTCGCCAGCTCGCCCGTCCCCTGGGCATCGGCATGGTGGAAGCCGGCCCCGAGGGCGGGCGCCTGGAATTCGAGGACGAACCGGCCATCGACCCGGTGGCCCTGATCGACATGGTCCAGCAAAAGCCCAACACCTTCCGGCTGGACGGCCAGACCCGATTGCGGTTTCATGAACAACTTCCCGACCGGGACGAGCGCATCCGCTTCCTGCGCGATATCATGAAGCGCTTGCGACCCACTGAAGAACAGAGAAAGGC
>NZ_JAYGII010000041.1:0-16798 GCF_034931365.1 Natronospira elongata | reverse complement strand
ATTGGACTGGGCAGGCATCCGCTTTGACATGGATCCGGCGCGAGCGACCAGCCTTGCCATCGAGCTGGATTTTGAGGGCGCACAACCCGGTTTCTTTGGTGCGGCGGCGGCCAGACGCAAGGCACTTCAGTCCGGCGGCTTCATCGGGGATACCCGGCAGGGGGGAAGCTGCAACTGTGAGGTTCTGGAAATCACCCCCCATTGCAATGGCACTCACACCGAATGTGTTGGCCATATCACCGACGAGCGGGCAACAGTCCCGGATCAGCTGGGTAACATTCTTTGCCCGGCCCTGCTCTTGAGCATCCACCCTGCCCGGCTAGACAGCAGCGAAGACAGTGGCCCTTCCAAGGCCCGCGGCAGCGACATGGTGATCAGCCGCGAACAGCTGCAGTCGGCTTGGGATAAGCTGGCCCCTGCCGGGCCGCCCGCGGCCCTGATTATTCGTACGCTGCCCAACACCCCGGATAAATCGCAAAGGGACTGGATGCAGTCGCCTGCGCCGGCCTGGATCACTCGGGAAGCCGCGCAGTGGATCGTGGAACAGGGGATTGAACACCTGCTGGTCGACGTGCCCTCGGTAGACCGCGCCGATGATGAGGGTGAGCTGGTCACCCATCGGATTTTTTGGGACCTGCCCCCGGAGTCCCGGAAGCTGATGGAAGCCGGCCGGCCCCACGCCAGCATCACCGAGATGATATTTGTTCCCGACACGGCCGAAGATGGTCTGTATCTGCTTAATCTCCAGTATCCTGCGTTTAGAACCGACGCCGTGCCCAGCCGCCCCCTACTCCATAACAGCCTCTAAACTAGCCGGAGAAACACCATGTCTCAATCCTATGATCTGGAACGGCATCCCGGCATGCTGATTATGAGTGTGTTGCTACTGGCCATGCTGATCTATTTCATCCTCGACACCTTTGTCTTCTCTCCCTGGCAGCACACCAGCCTGCAACCGGCATTCTTCATGGCCGGTCTTGGGCTCATGGGCGGCGGCCTCGCATGGCTGTCGGGCCGAGGCGCACCCGGAAAGGAGCGCCTGGGTCTGGCTATTGCATTGGGAGCCGTGTTTGCCATGGCATTGTGGCCGGCCAGTCTCCGGCTCAACGCCATTGGTGCCGAAGACCAGCGTCATACCGTTGCCTATGAGTCAGTGGAAGCGGGTGTATATGTGCCCTTGGAGGGTGAGTATCCGGATGTCCGCTTCTATGGCAACCGGGCGTTCTGGGAGACGATGGAGGCTTCACCCGATTTTTCCATCACTCTGGTCAAGGGTTCACTTGGCTTCTGGCAGGTTTATTATCAACCGATCGTGGACGATATCCGCCTTTACCGTGCCATCATGGCTGATTGAATCCGACATCGCTTGAGAAGTGGCTGTCGATTCCGACCGCCCATCCCAAAGCAGCTGCCGACAATCCGTCAAGGCATTCCCACACTGGCGCCTTTGCCGTAGAGTCCGGACAGAGTCCAAGTACCAGCCCAAACAATCACCCCCATGAGAAAAACGATCTCCGTCAACAAGTTGCTTCCGGGCATGTTTTTGGACGAGCTGGGCACTTCCTGGCTGGACCACCCCTTCTGGCGCAATAGCTTTCTGATCGCGGACGAAAAAGAAATCCAGCAGATTCGGGATGCGAACATACAGGAAGTCACGATTGATACCAGACGGGGTAGTGACCTGGCTGAAACCCAGGGCCAGGACGACAAAGCCGAGCCAGCTCCAGATGATTCGCTGACATCATCTTCCCGGTTCCGCCCGGTAAGCCTGGAGGATGAAATGAAGCAGGCCGCCCGGCTGAAGCGTCAGGCAGCAAATGCAGTCAAGGAGACGCTTGAACAAGCCCGAATGGGACAAGCGATCAAGTCGGAAGACCTGAGCCACTTAGTTGAAGAAATCTCCGACTCCATCATCCGACAGCCGTCAGCCATGCTGGGCCTGGTCCGGATCAAGCATTCGGACGAGTATACCTATATGCACTCGGTTGCTGTCTGTGCGCTCATGATCGCGCTGGCTCGGCAGCTGGGGCTGGAAGAGGATGAAGTCAAACAGGCCGGAATGTCGGGGCTCATGCATGATGTGGGCAAGGCCTTTGTGCCAAATGAGATTCTCAACAAGCCTGCCAGGCTGAGCGACGAAGAATTTCGCATTATCCAGACCCATCCGGAGAAAGGCTATCAGGCCCTGGTCGACTCAGGCGAAAAATCCCGGATCGTCCTGGATGTTGTCCGGCATCATCACGAAAAAATCAATGGTGATGGTTATCCTCGTGGCCTGCCCGATTCCTCTATCAGTCTATTTGCCCGTATGGGTTCAGTCTGTGATGTCTATGACGCTGTAACATCTGACCGGCCCTACAAACGTGGCTGGGACCCGGCGGATGCACTCAGTCGAATGGCTCACTGGACCGGGGGCCAACTGGATAAAAAGGTATTCCAGGCTTTCGTAAAGACCATTGGTATTTATCCCACTGGCTCTCTGGTCCGGCTAAGCTCCGGCCGCCTGGCGGTTGTGCTTGATCAGAATGCGGATAATCTACTCAAGCCGAGAGTCAAGGTATTTTACTCCACCAACGCCGGGACCCGCTTGCAACCCAAGGTAGTCGACCTATCACGGCCTGGTGCCAGCGAAAGGATTGAATGCAAGGAAGATCCAGCGGAGTGGGATTTCAAGGATCTTGAATCACTCTGGGCGCAATAGCACGCGCAATCGATCCCCATTCACCATCTCGCCATTCAGGCCCAGGTACAGGGCGTGACTTCCTTTCTCATCCTGCCAATGCAGCTGGTAAGTCTTGCCGGCCAAGGGATAAATCGCTTGCTGCAGGCGTCCCAGCTCTTCAAATTTCGAAATTGAATCCCGATCGAGATAATACTCCCTGAGCAGGGTACGGATCCGAATCGAATCGCCGTCCACCTGGATTCTTGTGAAGGCAACCCTTAAGCCGAACGCCACGTGTAAAGCGAGTACGGTGAGAAGGAGATTGGCAGCCACACCAACGTCGGCCATCAAGCCCCGACCCAGCATTCCAGCCACGGTCATTCCCCCCAGGATGAGCATCACCAGACCGAGCAGGATTGCCAAAACCTTGCTCAGCCCAGGGGAATACACCTCATAACCATCGGCCTTATCCATCTGACTCTGCGCCGATACGCCACCCTCCGGCGCCGCGGGTGCGAACATAAAGGCAAACCAGAAGCCCATGAAGAAACCAAAGAACAGGCCATGAAAAACGAACATTTCGGCCAGAACCAGGGGTCCCGGGTCGGCGAGTCCACCCGCGAGCAGTTGAAAAAGCAGCATTAACAGGGCGAAGCTAAGCCCCATGGTGACCGCGCCACGGCGGAAATTTCGCCAACGCTGTTGCCTTTGTACGCGGGCCAGCTCTTCCGCCGGACCGAAATCGGCCACCACCGAAGCATTGGCTGCCTCAACAGTCTGGCCGGCCTTGACCGCCTGGTCTCTGGCCTCCAGCATGTTGTCGCGAATCTCTTCGACATACTGGCGACGAACCGAGCGGCTACCGAGGCAATGCCGGTCCAGGACTCGCAGATAGTCGTCCAGCTCGGCATCACCTGTCTCCAGAATGTCCGGGAAGCCCGTCCCAGGCCATCTCAATAGGTTGGAAACTCTCATTGCTTGTCCTCCCCGTCGGACGCTTGCTCCGTGTTCAGAACGGTCCGCCCCAGCAGGGCGGCGATTCGCCGCCATTCACGGATCCTTCCCTCCAGAAACGCCGCCCCCTCCAAGGTGAGACGGTAGTACTTGCGCGGCCTGCCGCGTTGCCCGGGCTCGTGATAGGCATCCAGGAGACCGCGTGCCTCCAGTCGATGCAGCAAGGGATACAGGGTGGCCTCCTTCACCAGGGCGGCATCTTCGCCCAAGCGGGACCGTAAGCGCTCCCGGATTCCAAAGCCGTAATTCGGTCCCTGGCGCAGAACATCAAGGACCAGGGTGTCAAGCAGCCCCTTGAGGATCTGGCCGTCCGATTTGGTCGCGTTATTAACCATGCTTGGTTTGCTTTATTATGCAATGTTTACCTTGTCAAGAAACCCACCCGCACCTGCGCTGGACCACACTAGGGGGCGGAAATGGACTCGCGACTGATCAGGGCAAACTTGATTGGCATGGACCAACGATACCCACCCGGCCCACCACTGCGCCGGATCACGCGGTGACAGGGAATAAAGCAGGCAACGGGGTTGGCCCCCACCGCCGAGGCCACGGCGCGAACAGCCCGTGGACGACCCACCGCCGAGGCGAGATCACCGTAACTGAGCAGTACGCCCTCGGGAATCCTTAACAACGCCCGCCAGACCTGGACCTGAAAATTGCTCCCGCGGACGTGGATCGACAGCGGGCCGGCATCCCGGGGGGCCCTTGAGAGGGCGGCGACGTAGTACTTGCCCGGACCGGCATCGGCCAGCAGCCGCGCTCCGGGCCAGGCTGCCGACAGTTGACCAAGAGCAGACGTTCGGCCCTCAACCTCGGTAAAGGCCAGAAAACACAGGCCGCGATCCGTGGTGGCCACCAGCATGTCCCCCAGAGGCCCTTCATGAAAGCCATAGCGCACGACCAGGCCGGCACCCTGACGGCGATATTCGCCCGGCGATACCGCATCCAGTCTGAGGAAATGGTCATGGACCCGGCCCGCACTGGACAGGCCGGCATCCAGCTGGGCTTCCAGGGCCGTGGCCCCCTCGGCAAGACGCTGCTTGAAGGCTTCCAGGGTCACCAGGGAGAGGAAACGCTTGGGACTCACACCCACCATGCGACGGAACACCCGGGTGAAATGGGCCGGCGACATGGCGGCCTGGGCGGCTGCCTCCGACAGGCTTGGCTGTCGCTCCGCCTCGCTGACCAGGAAATCGATGGCCCGGGCAATTCGCGCGTAAACCGAGTTATTTTCAGAAGCTGGAGACTCAGACACCCTGACACTCTCCGGGGGACTATAACCTTGGGACTTCCCCATTATCCGCCCACGGACGGCCCCCAACCACCCGATTTACTGCATATCCAGACGGCCACTGCCTGCTTCAGCGCGGTTGGGATTCCCCCACCGCCCGTGGCGTGAGCTCGCGGGATCGTCTTTCCGCCACCTCTTCGGCCGTCACCAGCTCAAAATCCGCTGGCAGGGCCTCCGAGTTGCCCCAGGCCTGGCTCAAATAGTTCATCAAGGCAGCGATCTCTTCGTCAGAAAGCTGCCTAAAGCCAGGCATAAAGCCGTCATACACCTCATCATCGATCTCAGTGGGCCCGCTGACTCCATTCAAGACCACATCCAGAAGATACTCACGCCCACCATCCCGACCCAACAGCTCGGACACATGCCCTTCGAGCGGAGGGAAAGCCCCCGGTCGACCCGCCCCATCCCCGCCGTGGCAGGCCATGCAATTAGACTCATAAACGCTATAACCCTGTTCATGTCCCACCGGAACCGACTGACTGGTCGATGGTAGTGGGTCACCACCCTGTGACAGCCACGTATAGAGGCCAACTCCCAAGGCTGCAAGGATTATTGACATTCCTGCAATCGACAAACGCTGGGACATATTCCAATCCGGGCAATGTTGAAATTTTCCAAGGCTCGAAATATACCGGAGATACCGGCCCGATTCCTAGCTGGAACCGCGAGGGCCGTATCACACCGAGTCCTGCGAAGCCCTGGATCCCAGCCGAAACCAATTTCAAGCACCCCAGACAGCCAGAGTTGCTTTCGCATCTGCCCCCATAGGCATCAGCCTGAGGAGCGCTGTATGGATGATGTTCAGCGCTTCGATTCAGGAATGCTCATCGCAGAACCGGATCCGGGCCCACCAAGAACCTTTTCACCGACCAGACCTACGTGAGTGCCGACGAGCTATAACCACAGCCAATAAACTGCCTGCAAAATAATAGAAGACTGCATTTGCCGTGACGGTTGGCACTATGTAATACCAGTTCCGAAAATGTACGCTCACCACGTGACCTGGGATCCCAAAAAGAGAGTCCAGCCAATCTATGAACCAGGCAATGGGAAAGCCCAGGGGAAACGCGGCCGGATCACAGGCGCAGCCGCTGCACGTCAGGGCCTCTCGAAATGCGAAAAATGCCAGTATTAGGTAAGCACCTAGCATCCCCCAGCCCAAACGCGATGACGGCTTTAGCCAATTCGGCATGACACCTCCTCGAGTCTTACCGTCGTTCACGAAGCAGAACCCACTCCACAAAAAGAAGGTTCACCACCCAGCTTGCCCAGGCGGCCATGGCATAGACCTGATCAAACGGGAGGCCCGCCAGGCGTGAAGAAGGCCAGCCATAGGCCGGTCAAACCGCTGATCAAAATACAGAGCAGATAGACCCAGCCACTGGCCCGATGGACACGCCGGTGTCGATTGCGCAGGCGAGAGAGAAACTGAAAGGGGCCAAGTGCCAGGGCCACGGAACCAGCGAGGGCGTGGACGATGAGAGATTGGCGCAAGAAGCCATCGCGCCGGGCGATGAAATCAATGGCATCGGGGTTCCACGCCGCCATGGAGGTATAGCCCGCAACCCCAAGTGCCAGCAATGTCATTATCGACCAGGCAACCCCAGGCAGTATCCGATGCGACAAAATCTCCCCCATGCTGGCCGAAAACCCATTGCGGTCTAAGCCGAGTATAGCGGGCCGTTTCGAGAGAAGCGGGTAAAGTAGCGATTACGCCCTAAAATACCTGCACCCTAGTCACCTCCCATCTGGCGATGATGTGATTTCAGTGCATCGGTAAAGAAATCGTGCAGTCGGGCACCCGGAACCGTGTCTTCGGCCAGGCGCAGCGTCCTCATATCGGGCAGGAGATGCCCGTAATGGAGACCCTGATCATGGGGATTGTGCCCCCGCCACTCAGTGCCCCAGAATAGTAGGACGCCGCCCTCGGGAGCGGGCAGGGTCATGGCGAAGCCCGGCAGCTCATCCCGATTATCCGGCTCATGAATCGAGATCGGTTGGCCAAAGGACCGTCCCCCATCGCGGCTTTTGGCCAGGAACAGCTTGGCGAAATTGCGTTTATCCCAGAAACCACGGGAATAGCGGCTGTCGATCCAGGAGACATAGACATCGTCCCCCTGCACCATCAGGTTGATCGGTTGTCGGCTGACCGAGCGGCTGAGCCGGGTCGGCCGACGACAGCTTTCTCTCTGCTTAAGATCGAAACGGCAGTGCCACAGATCACTATGCTCACGCTGGTCAGTCCAGAGTACGTGAAGAGCGCCCTGCCCATCGATTCTCGATATAAACTGGAACTCCCCAACCGGTAGCCGGGCCCGTGAGACCTGAACGGCTTCACCAAAGTGGATCTCGCTGGCCCCATCGTTCACCGCAGACCCCAATCCACTGCCCGTGGTGAGCGGCCGGGCAAAAATTCCTTCGCGGTCGCGGTAGACAATCCAGGGCCCCTCATCCGCGACCACAACATCAAAGTTCAGGGGCTGGCTCGGCAAGGAACGGGACAGGCCTTCGGCAACATGGGATGGTTCCACGGCCCCGCTTTTGAAGCTGGCGGTCCCCGCTCCCTGCTCATGCAGCACGTGGACGACGTGGTGGCGTCGGGGTTCTTTCCCTTCCGGCCGGCTATCGACTGCAATTGAAAGAAAGAAGAAGACGTGTCCGTTCCAGGCGACACGACGGGTCTGTGCGGTAATTCGATTCAGATGGGGCGAGAGCACGATATCTGAATTGGCGGGGGGAGTCTGCTGTACGACAGGAGACAAGGATAAACCTGGTGTCTCGCCCCTCTCCGGCTGCGATGAATCCTCATCCGACGAGCTCCCCGGACGCACCGCCTGCATATGCGCCCGCCCCGGCCCAGTCAGGGCCGTGGTGAGGGCACGTTGAAGGTCAAGATTCCAAATCTGCCGGTCAATGCCCAATTCCGATTCAAGGCGCCTGGCCATAGTTACGGTCTGTGGCTGCAGGCGAAGCGAAGCCTGGTGAACATCCAGTGCATCCAGGGCGGGCAGCGCATCGTTGGGGACAATCACCCGGTCCGGGACCCTGACATCACTGATCAGCATGCATCCGGCAGCCAGCAACATGGCCACGCTTGCCCCAACACCCCTTCGTTGACCGCCCATGGCACCTCCCCATCTGTCCCAACCATAGCCCAACTGGAATGCCCTGCCCACTACAAGCTGGACAGGCAGCGCATTAGGCTGATGGATCGACGCCGGCATAGGGGATGCCGGCCAGCCGGGCCATTTCGTTATGCCAGGTAGTCAGATCAGTGAGATCGAACTTGCCCAGGGCATCATGGCCGCAGGCGCGGGCCATCACCTGCATGAGGGCCACGGAGGCACCGAGGAAGTTGTTCAGGCGCTGGGCGGAGGCCTCCACATCCAGGCGACGACGAAGTTCCTCGCGCTGGGTGGCGATGCCGGCCGGGCAGTTGTTGGTGTTGCAGATGCGCGCACCCACACAGCCAATGGCCTGCATCGCGCTGTTGGCCAGGGCCACACCATCCGCCCCCAGGGCCATGGCCTTGACGAAATCCATGGGCATGCGCAGCCCACCCGTCACGATCAGGGTCACCCGGCCACTGGCCTTCTGGGCATCCAGATAACGCCGTGCCCGTGCCAGGGCGGGAATGGTGGGCACGCTGATGTGGTCCCGGAACATGGACGGTGCCGCCCCCGTGCCCCCGCCCCGGCCATCCAGGATGATGTAATCGGCGCCGGCATCCAGGGCGAACTGAATATCCTTCTCGATGTGCTGGGCGCTGAGCTTGAAGCCCACCGGGATGCCGCCGGTGATGTCCCGCACCCGGGCCGCGAAGCGGCGAAAGTCTTCCACCGAGGCCAGATCCTCAAAGGTAGGCGGCGACACCGCCGGCTGGCCCTCCGGAATACCCCGAACCTGGGAGATCTTGCCCGTGTTCTTATTGCCGGGCAGATGCCCGCCGGTGCCGGTCTTGGCACCCTGCCCGCCCTTGAAGTGGAAGGCCTGCACCTTCTCCAGCAATTGCTCCGAATAACCGAATTTGGCGCTGGCCAGCTCATAGAAATAGCGGCTGTTCTCGGCCTGCTCTTCCGGCAGCATGCCGCCCTCGCCGGAGCAGATACCCGTCCCGGCCAGCTCCGCGCCCCGCGCCATGGCCACCTTGGCCTCTTCGGACAAGGCACCAAAGCTCATATCGGACACAAACAGGGGGATATCCAGCTCCAGGGGCTTCTTCGCTTCCGGGCCAATCACCAAACGGGTATCCACCGCCGCCTCCTCGCTAAGGGGACGACGGGCCAGCTGGCCGGTCAGGATCTGAATCTGATCCCAATGGGGCAGCTCACTGCGGGGCACCCCCATGGCGGTCATTGATCCATGATGCCCAATGCCCGACAGCCCTTCCCGGGCCATCTGGTGAATCAGCTCCACCGTGGGCTCTTCTGCCGTGGCCTTGGGCGACGGTGCCCCGCTGCCATCGTCATCACGCCCCGGCCCTTCCTTGCCCACCTGTTCCCTGTCGAAC
The DNA here is from genome assembly GCF_034931365.1 of Natronospira elongata. Classification (NCBI taxonomy): domain Bacteria; kingdom Pseudomonadati; phylum Pseudomonadota; class Gammaproteobacteria; order Natronospirales; family Natronospiraceae; genus Natronospira; species Natronospira elongata. The sequence goes on along the minus strand of NZ_JAYGII010000041.1, from coordinate 7,321 downwards.
TGCTTGTGGGTGCCGTCGCAGTAAGGCGAGTTCCCCGTGTGCTTGCACTGGCAGAGATAGGCATCCCCGGTCTCTTCCGCCTTGAAGCTCTTGGGCTTCATGCCGGTGCCGGCATGGGAGCCATCACAGAAGGGCTGATCCCTGGAGCGCCCACAGACGCAGAAGGTGTAGGTCTCGCCTTTCTTGAGCGCGACCTTCTTTGGCTTGTTATCGGCAATGACGGGGTTGCTCAAAACAGACTCCTTTAGGATAGGCAGGGGGCCTGGGCATCAGCGCCCGATGAGATGACGGCGGTTTGAGAATCGCCACCACAACCGCACCATACCGTTGAACAGTAAAAGTGCCAACGGCACGACAATCATAGCCAGAGAGTAGTACACCCAGATGGACCACCAGAAAGACGTGGTACCCGAAAAGGTGGGGTGATCGAAGATGACAAGCGAGAACGGCAACCAGGCTATGGCCATGGCCAGCACGATCCATGCACTCATTTGCCATACACGCCCGGACGGGCTCCCCATCAGGGCGATGGCAGCAAGCGTCATCATCCCGGTCCAGGCCAGGAAATTACCGAGCGGCAGACCAAAGGCCAGCGGCACGCCCAGCAGATCCCAACCCAGCAGCAGCAAACCGGCCAGGATGATCAGCACTTGCGCCACCAGCACCCCGAGAAGGGTTTTCATGGCGAGGGGGATGCTTTGCATTCACACGATTCCGGTTCTGAGCATGACCAAATAGTGATACTGACGGGAAGATGAATATGGGAGGGTACGCTTGTCCCTGTCCTGTGGACAAGTCAGCCGTACGGGCAGGTTACTTCGAGGCACTCCGGGATGACACTCGCGGCGGGAGAATCTATGGGCCGGACTCACAGCACGGCGAGAAACGCCACCGAAACCCAGGCCAGCGAGAAACCAAGCAATGCGCCCGCCAGCACGTCCGAGGGGTAATGCAGGCCCAGAACCACTCGAGACAGGGCAACCAGGAGCGTGAACGGTGTTACCGTCCAGGCAATTGCCGGGAAACTGGCGAACAGTATGGTGGTGAATGCCACGGCGTGGAGAGTGTGTCCGGACGGGAAGCTATAACGATCCAGGGCCGGTGTGCCGCAGTGGATGAATCGCCAGGAAATGAAGGGACGTTCGCGAACCAGCCTGGCCTTCAGCTTACGATAAATCGACAGACCCACCAAACCAAGTATGACCATCTGCAGGCCGACCTTGAACCCGGCCACTCCGTACAGGAACGGCAGCAAGATTATCAGTCCATACCAGAACACCCCGTCACCCAGCCGGCTTACAGCGATGAAAAAACGCTCCACGGCCCGATGTCGGCTGATTCGATTCATTCGGCGGCACAGCCCCAGCTCCAGCAGGTCAATCTGCTGAAAGATCAGACGCATTTCAGCCATGAGCATTACCCTCCCGCATGCTGCCCCTCATGACCGTCGTACCCGGGCGCAACAGCTGTTGCCGGAATCGGGCGGCGATCGTCGGCCACTCCAGGCGCAGGACGTTGGCGCGGGCGGCCATGCCGGAGCCGCCGTATATGGAACGATGGATCAGCGCCTGCTCGACCCGGTCCAGGAAACTGTACTCGTCGCCGTAAGGGGCCAGGAAACCATGCTTGTGGTGACGGATGTACTGCTCGGCAGCGGCATAGTTGAAGGCACAGACGGCCAGACCGCTGGCCATGCCTTCCAGCACGACGTTGCCGAAAGTTTCGCTGAGGCTGGGCACCAGCAGCAGATCCGCCGAGGCGTAGTGCCGGGCCAGATCCGTACCGGTACGCATGCCGGCGAAGTGGGCCTGCGGGCACATCGCCTGCAGGCTGTCACGCAGGGGCCCGTCACCGACGAAGACCAGCTTCAGACCGGGGAACACGGGAGCCATGGCTTCAAAGGCACGAATGGCCAGCTCCGGATTCTTCTCTGGCGCCAGTCGCCCCACGTGAAGCAGAACCTGTTCCTTGTCACCCACACCCCAGGCCTGCCGGAGCCGGCGATCACGGCGCGCGGGAGAAAAGAGCCGACAGTCCACGCCCCGGCCCAGCATGGCCGTAGGGCCGAAGCCATCCTGGGTAAGTGCCTTCCCCTGGGCCTCTGTGGGTACAAGTGTCAGGTTGCTGCGCCGATGAAAGCGGCGCAGATAGGCCCAGGCGGCCTGCTTGAGCAGACCAAAACCGTAGTGACCAAGATACTGCTGGAAGTTGGTGTGAAAACCGCTAACCACCGGCAGACCGAGCTGCCGGGCGGCAGTGACCGCGGCCCATCCAAGCGGCCCCTGGGTTGCCACATAAACGGCCTGGGCATCGAAGTCGGCGAGGTTCTGCTTCAGCTGGCGGATGGCGGGCAGACCGAAACGCAGACCGGGATAGCGGGGAATGGGGAGACCCGGGATCAGGCATTCCTGCCAGCCCCGGCGATCCAGGTTGTCGGCCGACCCGTCACCGGGCTGTCGAGGGCGAATCACCAGAACCGGGTCACCCCCCGCAATCAATTCCCGAGCCAGGTTCGAGAGGGTATGAGCGACACCATTGACCTCGGGCGGCCAGGTCTCGGTGATCAGCGCAATCCGGGCCGCTGGCGAACCGACGGGTTCCGGGAGGACAGGGATGTGGGCCTGCGTTTCCATGCTGCCATCATCCCCGCCTCCCTTTACGGTTACGCTGCCATTCCGTGAAGAGTTGCTTACAGCACCCTGCGACGAATTGCGGAGGAGAGCTGCTCCACACCAATCACCACCACGAGAATGATCATGATGATGGTCAGGGCCTGATCGTAACGGAACATGGTCATGGCGGTGTTGAGTTCAACGCCGATACCGCCGGCACCCACCAGACCCAGCACCACGGCGGAGCGAACGGCCTTCTCCACCGCGAACAGGCTGGTGGCGACAAAGGACGGAAAGGCCTCGGGCAGCACCGCACCGGTGATGACCTGCATGCGCCCGGCACCGGTGGACGCCAGGGCCTCCGACGGACCGGGCCGGATCTCCTCGACCCGCTCGGAGAAGAAACGGGCACAGAAGCCGATGGTATCCATGATGATGGCGAGGATGCCGGCCAGAGGCCCAAGCCCCACGGCGACCACGAATATCAGGGCCCAGACCAGATCCGGGATGGTCCGGAGCGTGGCCACGGTGCCGCGACAGACAACCCGGACGGGTGCCGCCGGGCTGGTATTGCGGGCACACAGCAAGGCCATGGGCAGGCTGAGGATGACACCGAAGGTGACACCCACCAGGGCCATCTGGAAGGTCTCGTACATGGCCTTGGCAATGGGGCCGATGCGGCTGAAATCCGGTGGCATGGCCTGGGCGAAGAAGCTGCCAAGATTGCCGGCCCCCCGCAGCAGGCGATCCGGGGTAAACCCGGCACCGCTCAAACCCTGTATGAACAGGGCCAGAAAGATCACCAGGATGAGCCACGTGAAGATCGAAGGCGTGGCCACGCGTGTGGGCATGTCGCGGTATTGGGACGGTTGGTTCATTGCGGGTTTCTCAAGCGTTGACGGCTTGTGGCATGGAAAGGCCGGGCGCATCGCCATCATCCTCGGCGGTGTCGGCGTCGGCATAAAGCGCTTTCAGGTCGGCATCCGACACCTTCGCGGCGGGTGCATCGATCACTTTGCGGCCGGAGACCAGGGCAATGAATCGCTCACCATAGATCCGGGCCACCGACAGGTTGTGCAAGGTGCAGATCACCGTCATGCCCTCGTCCCGGGCCACCGACCACAACAGCTCCATCACCCGCTGCCCCGCCTTGGGGTCCAGGGCCGCGATGGGTTCGTCGGCCAGAATCACGGATGGCCGTTGCATCAGGGTGCGGGCAATGGCGACCCGCTGTTGCTGCCCCCCGGACAGGGTATCGGCCCGCTGGGACGCCAGATGGGCCATGCTCACCCGCTCCAGGCAATGCATGGCAAAGGCCCGATCCTCGGCCGAGGCGGTGATGGACAGGCTGCCCAGCAGACCCCGCTGTCGCCCCATGGCACCGAAAAGAACATTCTGGAAAGCGGACAGATTGGGCACCAGATTGATGCGCTGGAACACCACACCGATGTCACGGCGCAACATTCGGAGAGACGCCCCCCTTGCACTGGTCAGGTTGATGCCACCCACCTCGACCCGGCCGGCCGTGGGCCGCTCCAGGGCATTGAGGCAGCGCAGCAAGGTGGACTTGCCGGAACCGTTGTGACCGAGCAGCACCGCGCTCTCGCCGGCGCCAAGCTCAAAGCCGACCTTGTCGAGTGCTCGCGTCCCATTGGGAAAGACCTTGCTGATGTCGTGAACACGGATATCACGCATGACGGACCTCGTCGGAAAAAACAGATATCAAGTCCAGAACGGCGAACCGGGCGGCGGCAAGAAGCCACCGCCCGGTTCACAAGCCGATCAGATATCGAATCCGAGCAGGGCATAGGCCTGACGGACAACGTCGTATTCCTCTTCCGTCAGGTCATCCACGAAGCGCGAGTTGCGATATTTTTCACGCTCACCCGGCGCCAGGATGGCCTGCATCAGCTCATCGGAGTTGGCCATGATGACCTCCCGAATCGCCGCCAGGTAATCGTCAGCCAGACTGGCCCTGGCCACGAACACATCGCGGGGCATGGTGTCACTCTCGGCCAGGATTCGGAACTGGCCGGGCGCCCGCTGCTCGATGCGACGGAAATCGCGAACACCGGAACCCAGGGCATGCACGTCCCCGTTGATCAGCGCCTCGAGGCGAGCGCCATCCAGCAGCAGGATCTCGGCGTCACGGTCCAGATCAAAACCGGCTTCGTGCAGCATCCAGCTGGGGGTGATATGCCCGGTGGTGGAACCCGGATCCTTCATGGCAATACGCTTGCCCTTCAGGTCCTGCAGGGTGCGGGCCGGGCTATCCATGGGCACCACGAAGGCAGTGCCATACTCGGCCCGTTCAATACCCACGAGCTTTTTCACGTCCAGACGCGAGGCCATGGCCACGTACTCAGACGGGCCGGCGAGAACGATGTCCACCTGACTATGCTGCAGGGCGTTGACGGCTGCGGTGCGATTGGAAACCGGGAAGAACTCAATTTCGATATCGAGCTTCTTTTCCAGCGCCTCGGCAAAGGCACCGAAAGTACGGTTGAGTTCCTCCATTCCCTCGATGCCGGTGTCGGCGAAACGAAGAGTGGTCGGGTGACTGCTTTCGCCGGCATCCTGACTGGAACAGGCGGATACCAGCAGTACGAGAACAGCGAACAGGCTAATGAGGTACTTGTGCATGGTGCTGACTCCGGGTGACCGATGACTTGCGGAATTCCCGATGAATTCCCCGATGCATGCGGCACTTTAGGGAGTGCGGGTTTCAGCACCTTGAAAGTCGTGTTGCAGAATCATGACAAGTGGGAGGGAGAACAAGAACTGCTTTGTTACCGGCAGCTTCGACTCTTCTCAGACGAGCCAATGCCGTGATGATCATTAAACCAGCGGATAGGTTGCCCGCCGCATGTAATCGTCAAGAGTTACACGGCCGCCAGATGAGAGAATGCCTTGGATCAAAGTAGAACCTCGTAATTTGCTCTCAGGCCTTCGATATGGAACGGATCCTCCTCAACCAGCTGCCTGGCTCGAGCTTCCGTCTCGGCTTCGACAATCCAAAGTGCCCCTATTGGGTCGGCACCAGCCTTTTTCCTCAGCGAACCCGCCACCAGTATTTCTCTGTCGTTCTCCTGCAAATACCTCAGATGTGCACCCATGTGCTCCGTGCGAAGCATAATTTTGCTTGGATCGTCGAATGTGCGCACCACGAATCTCATAGGTACTTCACGGTAGAGTTCAGCCGCCCGAGAGGAGCGAGGGTCGGCTGGAACGATTTGTTAGGATGCCCTGCTCAGTCATCAGGTTACTAGCAAACCGGCTAGTCACAGGGCAGCCCCACGTACCCTCGCACCAGATTGTCCATGTTGAACAAGGTTGCATCCAATAGGCAAGGATAGGTTCTCGCTTCTCGACAGAGGTTGACGACAGCCCATTCACGGTCACTGTAAGATTGATCGAGAGAAATTCTGAACGGAGGATCGGCTAGTATCCGATTGATTCGGGAATCGAATGGTATGGTCCAAACGGAGAAACCGCAGTGCTGCCAGAAGTTTCGGCTTTGCTTGGCACCAATTCCTGGGACCCCCTCTTGAACGAAAGATGCGGCATCCCGCTCCTTGGCTAAGCGCTTCTCAACATGGTCAACAGGGATTCGTCGTAGCTGGCGCTGCTGGGCTCGCAATTTATCCCAATTTGCCATGAGCCATCTTCGAGCACCGTGCAGATAGTCTCGCTTCTTCCGGTTGTGATTGAATCCTTCAACATTACGATCAATATTGCGTGGATTCTGGCGGACCATATTCCACCGCAGCTCAGGTTTGTCCAAGTGCGTCCGCGGCCGATTAGAGGGGCCTACAGAGCGTTGCTGTGTGGTCAAAATGGCAATCATGAGGGCTTGCCAAGCAGCACCTTCACTCGATCGAAGGCGCTTTCCCGACACGTTTCGGCGCAGGCGCTCGTGATACAAGGACGACGAATGGCCTTGCTCGCCAAGCTTAACGAGGCATCGGATTACTTCAACTTTGTCTGCCATGGAAACGTCGCCCTTTTTGGTCCATTAGCCCGGATGGCCAGGCATCCTAACGCCAAATTCAGCGGACAAATTTTGCGCAGCGAAATTTGTTCCGCTGCAATTTTTTGTTAGTTGCTATTCCACGTTATCTGCCGGAAATATCTCTATCATAATTGAATTATCCGGAGCGTTTGAAACGCCGAACTTTCTACCAACCACACCAAACGTCTGTAAGGTACATATTTCTATCTTGTTGAAGCCCATACGTTGCAGCACGGGATAAATTTGGTTCGCCAAGTTCGTTGTCTCTTTACATCCCGGATACCCCAGCGTAATGTGAGACCTGTTAATTTTGTCCGCATATTTTTTTGAGAACTTCTCAATCTCTTCAGTCAGATATCGCACATCTTCTTGCGTAACTTCACGTTGTTTGATCCCAGTGTATTTGTCACCGATCTCTCCATAGTTTTGTCCCGCGTTGACATTCTTACCGGTAATACTAGGCTGAGAAGCTTCTTGTTCTTCTTTATCCGACTGAGGCCGCACAGCATTTACCTCAAACCATAGGAACTTAGCATGCCGTCCTTTGGCCCTATCGATATTGTATTGAACAAATAGAATCAAAAGCATAGCTGCAACTAGTAGCAACACACCAAGCACTGCCCATTGAAGCGCTTGGCTGGCTAGCATTAACTCAATAACTCTATCCATATTTCTCTCTGTCTGACTGCTAAGCAAC
>NZ_JAYGII010000040.1:0-16846 GCF_034931365.1 Natronospira elongata | reverse complement strand
TAGGTGAGCCGATCCTTGAGATCGGTGGCAATGCTGTCCTCAATATCCCGGCGATTCGACATGACTGACTCCTTGCTCCCGGCACAGGCTGGTTTCGCCGGGGACTATACACCGACTGACAATGCGGGCAAGTCGGCGCGGCCCGGAGCCAGTCTGGGCCAGGGTCGATAGGCAACCACCACTCAAACGAGCGTTCGAATGCGGTCGAAGGCGGGTTTTGCTAAACTTCGCGCGGCCGCGCTCGACAAGCACCGGATTGAGCGCCTGTGGCAACAGGCTCAAAGGGCGACTTGCGGGGTGCGGACACGTGATTTTGGATCGGCCCGAAACCCGCTATACAGCAGGGCGGGCCGGCATCAACCCCGTTTCCCAGACCGGATTCCCAGCGGATGGCAGAAACGGGCGGGCGCCCGGAATGTCGCCCGCCGTCCTGGTGCTTTCACCAGGTGGCGGGCCGGATTCCCGGGCAAAGCCGTTACGGAGCCGGCGGATTCCCCGCCAGCTCCTCAGCACGGGAGGTTAGCCAGTGAGTATCGCGGCGAAGTTCGAGATCCCCTTCGAGCAGTTCCTGGACCCGAAAGGCAAGCCGGTCAAGGACCTGCCCAAGTGGGCTGACAAGGAAGAACTGCTGAAGCTGTACAAGATGATGACCAAGGTGCGGGTGTTCGACACCAAGGCCATCGCCCTGCAGCGGACCGGCAAGCTCGGCACCTACGCGTCCTGCCTGGGCCACGAGGCGGCCCATGTGGGCATCGGCGCGGCCATGATCGAGGAGGACGCCTTCTGCCCCATGTATCGGGAGTATGGCGCCCAGTTCATGCGTGGGGTGAAGATGTCCGAAGTGCTGCTCTACTGGGGCGGCGACGAGCGCGGCTCGAACTTCTCCGGCCCCCAGCATGACTTCCCCTGGTGTGTGCCCATCGCCACCCAGTACCTGCATGCCGCCGGCTCCGCCATGGCCTTCAAGTACCGGGGCGAGAAGCGCGCCGCCGTGACCGTGATCGGCGATGGCGGCACCTCCGAGGGTGATTTCTACGAGGCTCTCAACGCCGCCGGCGCCTGGCAGCTGCCCTTCGTGGGCGTGACCGTGAACAACAAGTGGGCCATCTCCGTGCCCCTGTCCAAGCAGACCGCCTGCGAAACCCTGGCCCAGAAAGGCATTGCCGCCGGCATGGACTGCGTGCAGGTGGACGGCAATGACATCGTGGCCGTGCGTGACGTGATGCAGAACGCTCTGCACAAGGCCCGCGAGGGCCAAGGCCCGACCTTCGTCGAAATGATGACCTATCGCCTGCATGACCACACCACCGCGGATGATGCCCGCCGCTACCGTTCCGACGATGAAGTGGAAGCCGAGCGCAAGAAGGAGCCGCTCATCCGCCTGCGCCAGTACATCACCGACAAGGGCTGGTGGGACGAAGACCAGGAAAAGGCCCTGCTGGAAGAGTGCAAGCAGGCCGTGGATGCCGCGGTGGAGGAATACCAGTCCATCGAAGCCCCAGGCGTGGAAGACATGTTCGATTACCACTACGAGGAAATCACCGACCCGCTGGCCGAACAGCGCGAGATCGCTATCAAGGAGGCCCGTCGTAATGGCTAAGATCACTCTTATTGATGCCGTGAACATGGCCATGGCTCACGAGCTGGAAAACGACGATCGGGTCGTGGTCTATGGCGAGGACGTGGGTGTCAACGGCGGGGTCTTCCGGGCCACGGCCGGCCTGCAGGAACGCTTTGGCGAGAACCGGGTCGTGGATACCCCGCTGGCGGAATCCATGATTGCCGGCATGGGCGTGGGCATGGCCGCCCAGGGCCTGCGCCCGGTGGGTGAAATCCAGTTCTCGGGCTTCATCTACCCCGCCTTCGACCAGATCCTGTCCCATGCCGCCCGCCTGCGGAACCGGACCCGGGGCCGCATGAGCTGCCCGCTGGTGATCCGTGCCCCCTTCGGCGGCGGCATTCACGCCCCCGAGCATCACTCGGAAAGCACCGAGGCGCTGTTCGCCCACATCCCGGGCCTTCGTACCGTGATTCCGTCGTCCCCGCAGCGTGCCTACGGCCTGCTGCTGGCGGCCATCCGCTGCCCCGATCCGGTGATCTTCTTCGAACCGAACCGCCTCTACCGGATGGTGAAGCAGGAAGTGGAAGACAACGGCGAGGCCCTGCCCCTGGATGTCTGCTTCGTGCTCAAGGAAGGCAGCGACGTGACCCTGATCTCCTGGGCACCGGCCATGCACGAAACCCTGCAGGCCGCCAAGGAGCTGGAAGCCGAGGGCATCAGCTGCGAAGTCATCGATGTGGCCACCATTTCCCCGCTGGACATGGATACCATCCTGGAATCCGTGGAAAGGACCGGGCGCGCAGTGATCGTTCATGAGGCCCCGCGCAATGTAGGCGTGGGCGCCGAGATTGCCGCCAACCTGGCCGAGAAGGGTATCTATGACCTCAAGGCCCCGGTCCAGCGTGTCACCGGTTATGACGTGACCATGCCGCTGTTCAAGCTGGAAAAGCAGTACCTGCCGTCGGTGGCCCGCATCAAGGACGCCGTGCAGCGGACTATGGAGGACTAAGGCCATGAAGACATTCAATCTCCCGGACCTGGGCGAAGGCCTGCAGGATGCCGAGATCGTCGAATGGAAGGTCAAGGTCGGCGACACGGTCAATGTGGATGATCCCCTGCTGGCGGTGGAAACCGCCAAGGCCGTGGTCGACGTGCCCTCCCCCGAGAGCGGCACCATCACCAAGCTCTATGCCAACAACGGTGATGTGGTGGAAGTGGGCAAGCCCCTGGTGGATTTCGACGGCGAGCCGGACAGCGGCGAGGCCGAGCCCGCACCTGCCGAAGCCAAGACCGAGAAGCCGGCGGAAGCCAAGCCGGCCAAGAAGAAGACGGCCGCTGCGGGCGGTGGCGTGGTCTTCAACCTGCCCGACCTGGGCGAAGGTCTGCAGGACGCCGAGATCGTCGAATGGAAAGTCGCCGAAGGCGATGAAGTGAAGGTGGATGATCCCCTGGTGGCGGTGGAAACCGCCAAGGCCGTGGTGGATGTGCCCTCCCCCGAAAACGGTGTCATCGGCAAGCTGCACGCCAACAACGGCGATGTGGTGGAAGTGGGCAAGCCCCTGGTGACCTTCGGCAGCGCCGAGGGTGGTGACGACGCACCGGCCGAGGAAGAACCCGCCAAGGACGATGGCGAGCGTGAAGACGCCGGCAGCGTGGTGGGCAAGATGACCACCTCCGACGAGGAACTCACCGAAACCGCCATCGTGCGCAAGAAGCGGCGCAAGCCCAGCGGCACCGGCAAGGTCAAGGCCCTGCCCGCCGTGCGCCGTCTGGCGAAAGAGCTGGATGTGGACCTCAGCCGGGTCACCCCGAGCGGCAACAAGGGCCAGGTCACCGCGGCCGACGTGGAAAAGGCCGCCGCCTCCGGCGGTGCCCGTCGCCCGGCCGCCGACACCCCGGCACCGGCCATGGGTTTTGCCGGTGGCATGGAAACGCCCATGGCCCCGCCGCGGGACGATGTGGAATACGGCGTGCCGCAGCCCATTCGTGGCCCGCGCCGTGCCATGCACATGAGCATGTCCGCCTCCCGCGACCAGGTGGCCGCCTGCACCCTGTTCGACGATGCCGACATTCACTATTGGCAGCCCGGACAGGACATCACCGGCCGCATCATCCGTGCCCTGGTGGCCGGCGTGCGGGCCGAACCCGGCATGAATGCCTGGTATGACGGCGAGAAGCGGGAGCGCATCCTGCACGAGAACGTGGATGTGGCCATGGCCGTGGATACCCCGGACGGTCTCATCGTGCCGGTACTGCGTCAGGTGGACCAGTCCGATGCCGCCGGGCTTCGCCAGAAGCTCAATGCCGTCAAGCAGGCCACCCGGGATCGCAGCGTGGCCCCGGAAGACATGAAGGATCCGACCATCACCCTGTCGAACTTCGGCATGATGGCCGGCCGCTATGCCACCCCGGTGGTGGTCCCGCCCCAGGTGGCCATTCTCGGCACCGGCGGCATTCGCCACGACGTGGTAGCGGTCATGGGCGGCATGGAATGCCACAAGCGCATTCCCCTGTCGGTCACCTTCGACCACCGCTGTCTCACCGGCGGCGAAGCCTGTCGCTTCCTCAAGGCGGTCATCGACGACCTGCAGAAGCCGTTCTGATCGACGGCTGACAGTCGTTGTCAGTGACAAAGCCCCGGAGGCCTTCGGCCTGCCGGGGTTTTTTTGGGGGGTCAGGGGTCAGGGGTCAGGGGCAGGAACTTGGTGCCACCCCCTCACCCCTCACCCCTCACCCCTCACTCCTGGCCCAGCGTTTGAATTTCCCCGAAATTCCCCCAAAACCCATACATTAAGTGGCCCAAACCCGTTAGAATCCGGGTATACGCCCGGTTTTCCCCACCGCCCGCCCTCTCTGGGTCGGGCGCTGTTTTGTTTTAACACCGGGCGCTCATCCTCTGTTCTCACTCGGCCAGTTAAGGATCCGTCGATGGCGGCAAAGAAGACCACCACCAAGCGCACCCGAATCAAGCAAATTCTCTCCGCTGCCCAGGACAGTCTGGGTGAGCGCTACAACGAGCAGTATGAGGGCTTCATTCGGCATTACTTCAATGCCGTGGCCCAGGAGGATCTGTCCGACCGGGAGCCGAAGGATCTGGCCGGCGCCGCACTGGCTCACCGGCGCTTCGGGCGCGACCGCAAGCCGGGAGAGCCGGCAGTTCGGGTATATAACCCGGACAGCAGTCGGGATGGCTGGGAATCGCAGCATACGGTCGTGGAGATCATTACCGATGACATGCCCTTTCTGGTGGACTCCCTCTCCATGGCCCTCAATCGTCAGGGCTTTACCATCCACCTGACGGTGCACCCCCTGATCCAGGTCGACCGCACCCCCAAGGGACGCCTGCGTGCCAGCGGCGAGCCCGGTGATGACATGGGCGACAAGACCCTGGTGGAATCCTGGCAGCAGATCGAGATCGACCGGGAGACCGATGAGGAACGCCTGAACGGCCTTCGCGAAGAACTGCTCCGGGTGCTGGATGATGTCCGGCTATCGGTTCAGGACTGGTCGAAGATGCGCCAGAAGGCCAATGAAATTCGCGTCCAGCTGGAAACCGAACCGCCGCAAACCAGCAGCAATATTCGCGAGATCATCAGCTTCCTGGATTGGATGGAGTCCAATCATTTCACCTTTCTGGGGTACCGGGAATACAAGCTGGTTGAAGATGGCGATCACCTGGCCCTGGAGCCGAAGGACAAGACCGGCTTGGGGATTCTGAGAAACCGTCCCTCCGAGAGCCCGCGCAGGCTGTTGCCTGATGAGGTGGGTGAAAAGGCCAGGTCGTCCGAGCTACTGGTGATTACCAAGGCCAATTCCTTTGCCACCGTGCATCGACCCAGTTATCTGGATTATGTCGGTATCAAGACGTTTGACGAAGACGGCAATGTCACCGGCGAGCGACGCTTTCTCGGCCTGTTCACTTCCTCCGCCTACAGCCGCAGCCCCAGGGATATCCCCATTCTGCGCAAGAAAGTGGAGGCAGTGATCAAGAAGGCGCGCCTGCCCGACGCAAGCCATGCGGGCAAGGCCCTGCTTCACATTCTGGAGACCTATCCGCGGGACGAGCTGTTTCAAAGCTCCGTGGATGAGCTTTATGAGATCAGCACCGGCATCGTCCAGCTGCAGGAGCGGCAGCGGGTCAAGCTCTTCATCCGGCGTGATGCCTTCGGTCGCTTCTATTCCTGCCTGGCCTATGTGCCCCGGGAACGCTACAACACCCAGGTTCGGGAAAACATCCAGGCCATCCTCAAGTCCGAACTCAATGGCCTGAGCACCGAATCCACGGTGGAGATCGACGAATCCATCCTGGCCCGTGCCCACATCATCGTTCGTACCGAACCGTGGACGGCGCCGGAATTCAACATTGCCGATATCGAGGCTCGAATCGAGGATGTGGTCCGCTCCTGGCAGGACCACCTGCGGGATGTGCTGGTGGAGCGCCTGGGCGAAGAACATGGCCTGAAATTGCATCACCGCTACGCCAACTGCTTCCCCGCTGCCTACCGTGAGGATGTGAAACCTGCCGCCGCGGCCTACGACATCGTCAAAATGGACCGGCTGAGAGATGACGACAGCATCCGCATGAGTCTTTATCAGCCGGATAGCCATCTCAAGAACCTGTTGCGATTCAAGATTTTCCGTCGGGAACAGCCCATCCCCATTTCCGACATCCTGCCAATGCTGGAAAACATGGGTCTCAAGGTCATCTCCGAGCGCCCCTATGAAGTGGAAATGGGCGATCTCTCCATTGTCTGGATTCAGGACGTTGAGATGATCCTGGCCAGCGGGGAAGGCATCGACCTGGAGGCCGTCAGAGACAAGTTCCAGCAAGCATTCGAGCAGACCTGGCAGGACGGGACCGAGAATGACGGCTTCAATCGCCTGATCCTCAGCGCTGGACTGGACTGGCGCCAGGTCACCATCCTCCGGGCCTATTGCAAGTATCTGAGCCAGACCGGGCTGCCCTTCAGTCAGACCTATATGGAAGACACCCTGGTTGAGAACAGCGAATTGGCCGGTAAACTGGCGCGCCTGTTCGAGATTGCCTTTGATCCCCAGGAAAGCGAAGCACGGGATCAGCGTTACCATGATCTCTGCCAGGAAATCAGTCAGTCCCTGGAGGCGGTGGCCAGCCTCGATGCCGACCGCATCCTGCGGGCCTATCTGGGCGTCATCCGCGCCACCTTGCGAACGAATTTCTACCAGACCGGCAGCGACGGTAACTGGAAAAGCTATACCTCCTTCAAGTTCGATCCGGCCAAGGTACCCGAATTGCCTCTGCCCCGGCCGGCTTACGAAATCTTCCTCTACTCGCCGCGGGTGGAAGGTGTGCACCTGCGGGGCGGCAAGGTGGCCCGAGGGGGCCTGCGCTGGTCCGACCGACGGGAAGACTTCCGAACCGAAGTACTTGGCCTGATGAAGGCCCAGCAGGTCAAGAACACGTTGATCGTGCCCATGGGGGCCAAGGGTGGCTTCGTGGTCAAGCAACCGCCCCGCAAGGCGGATCGGGCGAGCATGATGGCGGAAGTGGAGTCCTGCTATAAGGATTTCATCCGGGGCCTGCTTGATATCACCGACAATCTCAAGGATGGTGAAGTCATCCCGCCCCGGAACTGTGTGCGCCATGACGACGACGACCCCTACCTGGTGGTGGCAGCGGACAAGGGCACAGCCACATTCTCGGACCTGGCCAACCAGGTAGCCGCCGAATACGACTTCTGGCTTGGGGACGCCTTCGCCTCCGGCGGCTCCGTGGGCTATGACCACAAGAAGATGGGCATCACCGCAAAGGGCGCCTGGGAGTCAGTCAAGCGTCACTTCCGCGAGATGGGCATCGACTGCCAGAACCAGGACTTCTCCGTAGTCGGTATTGGCGATATGGGCGGGGATGTCTTCGGCAATGGCATGCTCCTCTCCCGCCATATCAAACTCAAGGCGGCCTTTAACCACATGCATATCTTCCTGGATCCCGACCCGGACCCGGCGGCGAGCTTCCAGGAACGGGATCGACTGTTCAAGCTGCCTCGTTCTACCTGGGACGACTACGACAAGAGCCTGATTTCCAAGGGCGGCGGTATTTATTCTCGCAGCGCCAAAAGCATCACCCTTTCCAGGGAAGTCCGGGAAATGCTGGATGTGGAAGAATCCCGCATGACGCCTCAGGAATTGATCCGTGCCATTCTCAAGGCACCGGTGGACCTGATCTGGAACGGCGGCATCGGCACCTATGTTAAGTCCGTCGATGAAAGCCACGCCGATGTAGGTGATCGCGCCAATGATGGTGTCCGTGTCAATGGCTCGGCATTGCGCTGCCGTGTGGTCGGTGAAGGCGGTAACCTGGGGCTGACCCAACTGGGCCGAATCGAATACGCCCAGCGGGGCGGCCGGATCAATACCGACTTCATCGACAACTCGGGCGGTGTCGACTGCTCCGACCGCGAAGTGAACATCAAGATCCTGCTCAGCATGGTCATGGCCGAAGGTGGCCTCAAGCGCAAGCAGCGTGACAACCTTTTCATGGACATGACGGCAGAGGTATCCCATCAAGTGCTTCGGGATAATTACCTGCAGACCCAGGCCCTGTCCTTTACCGAGGCACAGGCTGCCAGCCGACTCAACGAACATGTCCACCTGCTCCGGATACTGGAGCGCAGAGGGGACCTGAACCGTTCGCTGGAATATCTGCCCGATGATGAAGGAATCGGCCTGCTGCGCAAGTCGGGTAAGGGCCTGACACGCCCCGAGCTCTCCATTCTCCTGGCCTACGCCAAGAATGATATCTACGCTGATCTGCTGGCTTCGGATGTCCCGGAAGATGCCTATCTGTCAGGGGAGCTGATCAACTACTTCCCCAGCCCCCTGCGGGACCGCTATCAGGCGCAGATGGAACAGCATCGCCTGCGTCGGGAAATCATTGCCACAAGTATCACCAACAGCATGGTGAACCGCATGGGGCCGAGCTTCTCGCAACGCATGCGGGATGATACTGGCGCGGACCATGCCTCCGTGGCCCGGGCCTACACCATTGCCCGGGAAGCCTATGCGGTCCGCGAGCTCTGGGAAGGCATCGAAGCGCTGGATAACAAGGTACCTGCAAGCGTCCAGGTCTCCATGATGGTGCAACTGGGACGCCTGCTGCGCAATGCCACCCGCTGGCTTCTGAATCGTCCCGAACGCCGGCTTGATATTGCCGAGCGGGTGGACTACTTCGCGCCCGGCATTGCCGAATTACGTGACACTCTGATGGAGCTGCTGCCCGAGAGCGAGATCCGTCGTCTGGGCCAGAACATCCAGCAACTGGTGGACATGGGCGTGCCCGAGCCCCTGGCAAGGAACGTGGCGGCTGCGGACTATCTCTACTCGGGTCTGGACCTGGTGGAAGTGGCCCGCAACAGGGACCTGGATATGGCCACCGCGGCCAAGGTCTATTTCGACATCGGCCGCCACCTGCATCTGGACTGGATTCGCGAAGAGATCGAGGATCTGCCCGCCGAAGGCCACTGGCAATCCGTCGCCCGCGGCACCCTGCGGGAGAACCTCTACGGTTATCGTCGCGACCTGACCGGGATTGTGCTGGACGATACCCTGCAGGAAGACCTGCCCGCCAATGAGCGTGCGGACGCCTGGTGTGCGGAAAATGATGAGCGCGTCATGCACGCCATGAGCATCATCCGGGACATGCAGAACGTGGGCGGCCTCGATTTTGCGACCGTCTCGGTTGCCTTGCAGGAAATCAAGAAGCTGGCCCAGGTGGAATCCGCCTGACTCCAGCAAGGGACCTGAGCGGGGCCGGCAGTGTAAGTCGCCGGCCCCGGTCTACTCCTGAAGCAGCTTGAGGCCGACCTTATCCGGATGGTCCCCGTCCATTTCCCGAATCACCAGTTCCACCGGACCAACTCGCACCCGATCCCCCACCACTGGCTTGCCGAAGCGTTCAATCAGGAATTCCGCCGCACTGCAGTCCGCGGCATCCGGCGGAGAAACGAAGCCGTACATGGCAGCCAGATCAGCCATACGGGCGGTACCGTTGAGGGTGAATTCCCCGTAGAAACGCTTGTCGGCCTGCAACTGCGGTGCCCGCCGAGAGACGAACAGTCTGTCCAGCAGATCCACATGGGCCAGGGGCGTGACCAGATAGACCGCATCATCAGACTCCAGGGCATTGATCTCGGCAGGTGCATGGAGTCGGCCATTCCTGATCACAAGTACTGTCTTCACCCCCTCGGGAAGAACCAGGGCGTCGGGGTTGCGCCCGCAAGCCGAGCTGTCCACATCCACCTGATAGCCCACCATTTCGTAATCCGGCTGCCCGGGCAAATCAAGCTCCAGGCGCTGGACCAGATGACTGCTCGCCGGTATCTGCACACCCAGCAGCCTGGCTGCCGGCACCAGACTCCAACCCTGGACGATCAGTGAGATCAGGACCACGAAGAAGGCAACATTGAAGAAGGTGTGGGCCTCGGGGATGCCGGCCAGGAGGGGGAAAATCGCAAGGATTATGGGCACCGCGCCGCGCAGACCCACCCAGCCGATAAAGGCCTGCTCCTTGAATGGAATCTGGAACGGAAGCAGGCTGACCAGCACCGCCAGCGGCCGGGCCACGAATATCAGAACCAGGGCAATCAGAAGCGCATGGGGACCCACGGGAATCAGTTCGCTGGGGGTTACCAGCAGGCCAAGCATCAGGAACATGACGATCTGACTGATCCAGGCCATGCCATCGTGGAATCGGCGAATATTCTGCACCGATTGCACCCGGGCATTGCCGAGAACCAGACCGGCAAGATATACCGCCAGAAAACCACTGCCGCCAGCGGCTGCAGTAATACCAAATATGAGCAGCCCGGCGGCCATTGCCAGCAGGGGATAGAGACCCGGCGTCAAAGGAAGGGCATTGATCCCTCTGGCGGCGACCCAGGCACCGCCAAGACCGATAACCGCCCCCAGGCCCATCTGACGAACGAACTCCACCGCCAGTGTCCCGTCCAGATGGCGCTGTCCGGCCAGAATCAGCTCCACCATGGCCAGGGTCAGGAAAATGGCCATGGGGTCATTGCTGCCTGACTCGATCTCCAGCGTCGCGGCAACCCGCTGCTTCAATTCAAGCCGGGACGTATGGAGCAGTGAAAACACGGCAGCGGCATCCGTGGAGCCCACGATGGCACCCAGAAGCAGGCCGTAAATCCAGTGGATATCCAGCAGCCAGGCCGCGAACAGGCCGGTAATGGCGGCGGTGAGCAATACCCCCAGGCTGGCCAGGGAAACGGCCGGTTTCAGACCAACGCGGAAACTGGACGTGGAGGTCCGCAAGCCGCCATCGAAGAGGATGATGGCCAGGGCCAGACTGCCAATGAGATGGGCCGTCTGGATATCATCGAAGCGAATTCCGATGCCTTCCTCGCCGAGAATCATGCCGATGACGAGGAAGACCAGCAGCATCGGGGCGCCCAGGCGTGCGGAGAGCACGCTGGCCAGAATGCTGACCAGAAAGATCAGACCAATGAAAAGTATGACCTGGTTGGTAAGCTCCATGACTCCCCACACTGCTGTCCCGGACCCATGGTGGCTGCCCGGCCTTCAATCAGGATACCAGCCTCGGGACGATACGGGTTGGAATGATCAGGGGCTTCCCTTGTCGGATGGGCCCGCCAACGGTATGCCGCGACTCGGTCCAGGCAGGCCACTGACCCGTCCCATGCCGAGCCGGGCAAAACGGCGGCTGGCCAGGGGCGTCCGGTCAAACACTCCCAGCAAGAGACTGCGCAGCTTGGCCAGCCCCGGCCCCTGCAGGGTGAACCCCTCCACCAGCAGTCGAGTCATCATCGCGGTTCGACGAATATCTTCAAGGCGACGGCGTTCCAGCGCTGCAAGCCTGTCGGGCTGGGCGGGATCATCCCGATTCGGGTCGAGCAATGACAATTGCTCGGCCAGATCCGCCACACCCCGCAGGGCGAGATTGAATCCCTGTCCGGCAACCGGATGCAGGGCCATGGCGGCATTGCCCGCCAGGAGGCAGCGACCGGCCAGCAACTGACGTGCCCCGACCTGATTGAGAGGATAAATCGCCCGCTCCCCGACAGACAGCAGTCGGCCCAGGTGATAGCCAAAGGACCGCTGGATTCGAGCCAGTAATTCCGCGTCCGTCATGGAACGGACAGGCTCGACCTGATCATGGGCCACGCTCATGACCAGATTCATGCGTGGTCGGCCGCTCTGATCCGCCGGCAAGGGCAACATGGCCAGGGGACCATCGCTTGTGAATCGCTCATAGGCCCAACCACCACTGTCCCGTTCAACCGAAACATTGGCCACCAGGCCGGAATGGGGGAACTCAACGCTATGAACGGGCATGCCCAGGGACTGCCGCAATCGCGAGCGGGCACCATCGGCAATCACCAGAAGTCGGCCGCGCAGGCTATCGCCGCCATCCAACACAAGGCTCACACCATCGTCATCCTGTTCCAGCTCGCCGGTGGCGCCTGCTGTGACGGTCTCGACAAGGGCTTCATCAGCCAAAGCGGCAAGCAACTCCCTGCCAATGGCGCGATTGGGAACCACATGGCCCAGGGCATCCACATCCAGATCCCCGGCATGCAGACGACTCCGCCCAAAACGACCCTGCTCCGAGACATGGATATGCTCAATCGCGGCGCTGTCAGCAGCCATGGCATCCCAGAGACCAAGGGTGGAGAAGAGTTGGCGGGAGGACCAGGAAAGGGCGGTGGCCCGCTCGTCAAAACTGGGGCTGTCCTGGCCACTGAAGCCAGCCGGCTCAACCAGCGCAACACGCCAGCCCAGACGTCCCAGGGCCAGGGCGAGCGTCGCGCCCACCATGCCGCCACCGGCGATGAGCACATCATGGCTGGCTCGGGACGGGCTCATGCTGCATGACTCCCCGCCATGAACGACTCAATCTCGCTCACGGTCCGGGGCATGCCACTGGAGAGACAGTCATGACCATCAGCCGTGATCACCAGATCATCCTCGATACGAATGCCCATGCCCCACCACCGCTCGTCCACACCCGGTGTACCCGCGGGAATACACAGGCCCGGCTCCACGCTCAGAACCATGCCCGTCTCAAGCTCCCGCCACTGACCGTCAATCCGATATTCACCCACATCATGAACATCCAGGCCCAGCCAGTGGCCCGTGCGATGACGAAAGAAGGGTCGATAGGCACCCTCGGCCAGCTGCTGTTCAACAGGCCCCGACAGGATACCCAGATCCACCAGCCCCTGAGTCAGGGTTTCCACAACAGCGAGGTGGGAATCATTCCAGCTGGCGCCGGGATACAAGCGCGTGAAGGCCGCATCCCGAGCCGCGAGAACCAGTTCGTAAAGGGCCTGCTGTTCGCGATTGAAACGGCCATTGGCGGGAAAACTTCCGCTCACATCGGCCGCGTACATCCGGTACTCGCAGCCGGCATCGATCAAGAGCATATCGCCATCGCGAAGCCGCTGATTGTTGGCGGTGTAATGCAGTACACAGGCGTTGCCGCCACCGGCCACGATACAGGGATAGGCAGGCTCAAGGCCCCGGGCCTGAAATTCATGCAGAATCTCGGCCGCAACCGAATATTCCCATTGTCCCGGGCGACAGTAGCGCATGGCCCGGAGGTGAGCCTCCACGCTGATATCCACCGCCTGGCGGATGCAACGCAGCTCCGCCGCACTCTTGTAGGCACGCATGTCCTGCAAGACATGGTCCAGGGCCACGATCTCATGGGCCTCATTGCCACCCTCGCCCCGTTCCTTGAGATGCTTGACCCATGCCGTCACCCGGCGATCAAAATCCGGCTGGCGTCCCATTGGATAGAAAATTCGTTCTCGACCTTCCAGCAGGCCGGGCAGAATCTCGTCCAGGTCGGCAATGGGAAAGGCATCATCAGCCCCATAACGCTCACAGGCCCCATCCGGTCCGGCGCGTTCCCCTTCCCAGGCTTCTCCCTCGGGATCCCGTTCGCGACAGAACAGAATATATTCCGCCTGCACGCGTCCGGGCACGAGCACCATGACCGCTTCCGGCTCGGGAAAGCCGGTGAGATACCAGAAATCACTGTCCTGACGATAGGGATGGGGGATATCACGGCTGCGATAAAGCGCCGACGCCGCCGGCAATATGGCGGCCGCCCCTGGCCCCATGGTGCGCATGAGTTGCTGGCGACGTTTCCGGAATTCCCGCTGCATGGGTATTCAGTGTCGTGTATCGGTGGGTGGCTGCCCCTGTTTGAGTTTCAGCTCATCATGAACGAGCTGAGCGGCAACCCGGATATATTCGACGATTTCGAGCAGTGCGGCTTCGTCCTCATCACTTCCCTCGCCTTGCGGCGGCTCCACCTGGGCCAGACGCCCCAGGTCATCCAGAACTTCCCGCACCTGCGGCGGCAGGCCCTCGTGACTGCCTGGCCTTGCCGTGCTGAAACCAAACAGAAAGCCCTGACACCACAAGCCCAGGCAACGCGCACGCTCGGCAATGCCATGGTCATCGTCTGGCAGCAAGGGCTCGAACCGCATCTGCAAGTCCACCATTTCAGCCTGGGTCGCGTCATAGAGCGCATCCAGGACCGGACGGACCGATGCCGGCAGCGATACAGCGCCTTGCCCTTCCGAGTTGAGACTCAGACGAAGCCACTGCTCCTGCCAATCCGCCTCCGGAGCAGCAGCCAGCAGGCCGCAAAGGGTGCCGTGACTCTCTGCCGGCTCCGACAAGGCCTGAGCCTGCCTGAAGGCGGTGGAAACCTTGCTGTATTCGGGCAAATTCACCGTATTCTCCGCGCAGGGAATGCATCGACTCTGGTCCAGAGTCTAACAGACCGGGCTTCCGGCGTTGATTCTTGGCGCGGCGCGGCCTATAGTTGAGCGCATGAGCGAAAAGTCCACACGAGAACAGCTTGAGCTTGAGTTGGCGCGTCTGGAAAGCCGCGTGGAAGAACTCCTTGGCCTTGTTGATCGTCTGCAGGATGAAAATGATTCCCTGCGGGATCGGCAGGGCTCGCTGGTCACTGAACGGGCGAGCCTGCTCCAGAAAAACGAAGTGGCCCGCACTCGTGTGGAGGCCATGATTACCCGCCTTAAATCCCTCGAACAGGCCTGAGCCCTGGTGGCTTGCCCGGCCCATGAGTGAGACCACCCAGGTCAGCGTCAAGATCCTCGGGAAGGAGTATCAATTCGCCTGTCGCGAGGAAGAGCGGGTTGCGCTTCTTCAGGCCGCGGATTACCTGGATCGCATGATGCGGGAAATCCGCGATAGTGGCCGTATCGTGGGGCTCGACAGAATTGCCGTGATGGCCGCGCTCAACATGGCGAATGACCTGCTCCGCAATCAGGACAAGGGGCGTGAGGCAACGGAAACGGCTGTCGACCGGATCCGCCGTCTGCACAGCAAGCTGGATGCCCGCCTGGGCAAATCTGACAGTCCTGCAACCCCGACTGCCGGCGACGATTGAATCACTGACAACGCCTGTCGCCAGGCAACGCCCCCTTGGAAACACCCCTCTTAGGCTCCATAATGGAACCGGAGACGCTCAAAGGGCGTCCAAGAGTTTGGCATCTCCTGCGGTGTACGACACGGGCCGGGTTACCCCTCGAGCCTTAAGCAATACCCAAGGGCTGCACCTGCGGTGCCAGTGAGCATGTCCGCCACCGAGCGGAAAGCCTAAGGCACAGCGGAAGGCCCCACTTGAACCATCGGTTCAAGGGCGATGGTCCGTGACGGCACAGGTGGGAGGTGCCCCCTCTTCAAGGGACCACCTGCATGGCTTCAGTGCGCTCCCTGCGCCGAGAACTAAAAACACGGCGCCGACAACTACCACAGGCACAGCGGGCGATAATGAATCATCGCCTGTGTCGCCACCTCCTCGGCTCTTCCTGCTTTCTTCGCAGCCACACCGTGGCCGCCTATATCCCATTCGGTGGCGAACCGGACCTGCGACCGGTGCTCCAGGCTGCTGCGGAACGGGGAAAGCAATGCTTTCTGCCGGTCGTACTCCCCCATGAGAACCGACTCGTATTTCGCCGCTGGCAGCCGGGGCAGACCTTGATCAGCAATCATTTCGGCATCCCCGAACCACCGCCTGAAGCGGGAGAATGCTTGGTTCATGGCATTGACCTGGTTCTGACCCCCCTGGTCGCCTTCGATCACGAAGGCAATCGAGTGGGCATGGGTGCGGGATTCTATGATCGCAGTTTTGCCTTTCGCCTTTTAAGGGAACACTGGCCCGGGCCAAGATTGGTCGGCACAGCCTGGGCATTCCAGCAGCAGACCAAGTTACCCAAACAGGCCTGGGACATACCGCTGGATGCCGTGATTACCGAAACGGGTTGGCAGGATTTTTGCCAAGTCGAAGCCGCCACAAAGCAATAATGTCAAAAAAGGAGACACCTGGATGCAATACTGGTTGATGAAATCCGAACCGGATGAATTCAGTATCGACGACCTTGCCGGTTCACCGAAAAAGACCGCCCATTGGGACGGCTGTCGCAACTATCAGGTCAGAAACATGATGCGGGACCAGATGAAGAAAGGCGATCTCGCACTGTTCTACCACTCCAACACCAAGCCGCCGGGCATCGCGGGCATCATGGAAATCGTCCGCGAAGGTTACCCGGATCACACCGCCTTCGATCCCGAGGATCCCCACTTCGATCCGAAGAGCGACCCGGATAATCCCCGCTGGTTCATGGTTGATGTGCGATTCGTGGAGAAATTCCCCCATTACATCCCTCTCGCCGAGCTCAAGAAACAGCCACAACTCGCCGATATGAGGATTCTGCAGCGCGGTAACCGGCTCTCGATCACACCGGTTAGCAAAAAGGAGTGGGATCGAATCGTGAAGATGGGTAGAGAGTAATTACCTACCCCCCCACACAGGGGGATTGCATGTTACTGCAAATCATTGTGACAATCGCTTTGCACTCATTCCTGGAAATCTGTCAAGTCTCGTATATACTCAGTGGCGAGTAATCTTCTCTCGGAGGTAAGACATGGCAACTCGCAAGAAGACCACGCGAAAGAAACGCACCGCGACCCGTCGCAAGAAGACGGCAACCCGGGCCACCACTCGCAAGAAGGCTACCCGCAAGAAGGCCACCAGGAAGAAGGCCGTACGCAGGAAGGCCACGAAGAAGAAGGCTTCCAAGAAGAAGGTAGCCAAGAAGAAGGCTTCCAAGAAGAAGGCTTCCAAGAAGAAGGCTTCCAAGAAGAAGGCTTCCAAGAAGAAGGCTTCCAAGAAGAAGGCTTCCAAGAAGAAGGCCTCCAAGAAGAAGGCCTCCAAGAAGAAGGCAT
>NZ_JAYGII010000039.1:0-17796 GCF_034931365.1 Natronospira elongata | reverse complement strand
TTCCAAGAAGAAGGCTTCCAAGAAGAAGGCATCCAAGAAGAAGGCATCCAAGAAGAAGGCTTCCAAGAAGAAGGCTTCCAAGAAGAAGGCCTCCAAGAAGAAGGCCTCCAAGAAGAAGGCCGGCAAGCGCCCGAGTCAGCGCCGGCTCGCCGTGAGGCGACAGAAGCGCAGCTCCTGAGGCTGACAGCGCTTGCCAAGGCGCCAACAGAGGCCGCCCCCACGGGGCGGCCTTTTTCTTTTCCCGGGGCCTCCCCGTGGCACTGAAGCCTGAACTTCGCAGGCCGCTACAGCCCGGGTATACTGCCGCAAACTTGATCACCACAGGAGAATCCCGAATGTCAGCAGACGCCGGCAAGCGCGAGGCAGCCCGATCCGCTCTCCAGTTCGTCGAGGAAGGCAGCATTATCGGCGTGGGCACTGGCTCAACGGTGAATCACTTCATCGACCTGCTCGCCAGTGAGGGCCCGCGCATCAAAGCGGCGGTCTCGAGCTCCGAGGCCAGCACCGAACGCCTTGAGGGGCACGGCATAGAGGTGATGGAGCTGAATGCCAGCGGTGATCTGGACCTCTATGTGGATGGCGCAGACGAGAGTAACCGCCTGTTGCAGCTCATCAAGGGCGGGGGTGGCGCGCTGACCCGTGAAAAGATCATTGCCGGCGCCTCCCGCCGCTTCGTTTGCATTGCCGATCGCAGCAAGCTGGTGCGGGCGCTGGGCGAGTTCCCCTTGCCAGTGGAGGTCATTCCCATGGCCCGCAGTTTCGTTGCCAGACAGCTGAAGGAATTGGGAGGCATCCCTAACTGGCGTGAGAATTTCATCACTGACAACGGCAACCAGATCATTGATGTTTCGGGGCTGACCATCGCCGAGCCCATCAAGCTGGAAGACACGATCAACGCCATCCCGGGCGTCGTCACCGTCGGTCTCTTCGCCCGTCGTGGGGCGGATGTGCTGCTGCTGGGCGGTGAAGACGGGGTGGAGCGGATTGATCGGCGGTGATGTAAAGCCATGAAAAAGCCCCGCCGAGCAGGCGGGGCCTTTTATATGGCTGGGGGACCAGGATTGCTCGTCTCGTCCCTGAGACTCGCCCCTCCCTGCCGGTCGGGGGCCTTCGCTAATCGCGAAGGCCCAAATGCGTTCCAGACGCATTTGTCGAACCGGGATGGGTAGATTTCGACCGGACGGCTTCGTCCACGAACAGCCCCCCCGAGAGGCCGCATTCCCATTAGCCCAAGGTTCTCATAAGATCCCCCCAGCCATAAAAAAGCCCCGCCTGCTCGGCGGGGCCTTTTTATGGCTGGGGGACCAGGATTCGAACCTGGATTAACGGAGTCAGAGTCCGCTGTCCTGCCGTTAGACGATCCCCCAATTTCACGGGGATGCCGCTGGTTCTCCGGATTAACGCTTGGAGAACTGCGGAGCGCGGCGGGCCTTGCGGAGACCGACCTTCTTGCGCTCGACCTGGCGGGGGTCACGGGTGACCCAGCCGGCCTGACGCAGGGGTGTGCGCAGGGCTTCGTCGTATTCCATCAGTGCCCGGGCCAGACCGTGGCGAATGGCACCGGCCTGGCCAGTGCTGCCACCGCCGGAGACGGTCACTTTGAGATCAAAGTTGCCTTCAACCTCGAGACGCTCCAGGGGCTGACGGACAATCATCTGGGCCGTCTTGCGGCCGAAGTACTGATCCAGCGGCTTGCCGTTAACCACAATGTTGCCGCTACCCGGCCGCAGGAAAACGCGGGCGGTGGAGGTCTTGCGGCGGCCGGTGCCGTAATACTGTTGCTGTGCCATGGTTACTCGCTACCGATTCTATCGGGTTCAGACTTCCAGCTGCTTGGGCTGCTGGGCGGCATGATTGTGCTCGGGGCCGGCGTAGACTTTCAGCTTCCGATACATCTGACGGCCCAGGGGGTTCTTGGGGAGCATGCCCTTGACGGCCAGCTCAATCACCCGCTCCGGACGACTGTCGATCATCTCGCTGAAAGACCGGCTCTTCATGTGGCCCACGTAGCCCGTATGCCAGAAGTATTGCTTGTCCTGGGCCTTGTTGCCGCTCACGTGCACCTTTTCGGCGTTGACAACGACGATATAGTCGCCGGTATCGACGTGAGGGGTGTACTCCGGCTTGTGCTTGCCGCGGAGACGACGGGCGATCTCGGTGCAGAGACGGCCCAGGGTCTTGCCCTCGGCGTCCACAACATACCAATCGCGCTTGACGGTCTCCGGCTTGGCGGAAAAGGTCTTCATCTGGATCCGCTCCAAAACCTTGAATTTTCCGGGAATTTTCCGGCACGGGGCGACCTGTCGGCCACCCTGATTCGCTAAAGAGCGGGAATTGTACAGCGCGCCGCGCCTCGCCGCAAGCCCGGTCGGCCGGCTCGGGATCAGATTCGCAGGGAATCGACGATCCGGCCCCCGAGGAGATGCTCATCAATGATGAGATCCACGTCTTCCCGGCTGAAATAGGTGTACCAGGTCCCTTCAGGATAGACGACAATGACCGGGCCTTCCTCGCAACGGCCCAGGCAGCCGGCAGCACTGGCCCGGATCCCGCCGGCATCAAACACACCTGCCTCCTTGAGTCGCTCCCGGGCGTAACGTCGCAATTCGCTGGCGCCGTGGTCCTGGCAGCAGGCGCGGCCATTGTCGCGTTGATTGGTGCAGAAAAAGGCGTGTCGCTGATAGAAGCTCACAGGCCAAGACCCCTCAGAATCGATAGTTGAGCCCGATGCTGGTGATGGTGTCGGTCTTGGTTTCCTGCTCAATGTTCTCGTCGTCCAGGTAGCGGACCGTATAAGAGAGGTTGAGGGCAAGCTCGCCGACGATGGTCGCGGACAGGGTCGTGATGGATTCGGCGAAAGTACGGTTAATCCCGCCGATACCTGTCTCGACACGAACATCCTGAGTCAGGCTGGCCGAGCCATTGATGTCCCAGCTGTAGTCGGATGCCAGACGGACAATCTCGTCAGAGACCCGATCCCTGTCATCCCGGAACTGGATCTGACGCGCACCCACGCCGATCTCCGCATCCAGGCGATGACGATCCGTTCGCAGGATACGGCGACCGTAACCCACCGCCTCGGTGGTCTGCAGGTCCACGTTGCGAATCCGGTCTTTTTCCGCGTTGATCGTGCCGAAGAAGAAGTTGTATTCGGTAAAGGAATATTCACTCTTGGTAGCGAGAAAGTAGCGTTCCTCAACCGTCACTTCACCGTCATCCGCACTGACCGCGCGCAATTCCAGGGTATTGGCCCAGTCACCCTTCTCCATGCCCAGCAACATACGAGAGTTGAGGTCGGTTCGTTCCGTGTTGCCCCGTCTGGCCTGGAAACCGACTTCCACTCGCCCGCCGTAGCTCCACTCCAGAAATTCCTCGCTGAGCTCCAGTTCGGAATGGTCCGGCGCACTGTCCACCACGGTACCGAAGATGCTCTGATCGGTGCTGCCATAGACCTGGGCGTGAGCCGCCCCCATGATCACAACTGGAAGACTGGCAAGTAGTTTTCGCAAACCGCGCTCCCGTCGCCTTGGCAAAAAGAAAGCCGCCCCGGATTCTGGGCAGCATGCTGTTGTTTTTCCGCGTATTATACGCGTATGGACTCGCCGAACCCCAGCCTGTTCCCAAAAAATTCGGGCCACCGGAATAAGCCGGCGGATGAACGGGCCGATTTCCCCCTGGCCGACGCGGATCGCTGCGTGAAATGCGCCCTCTGTCTGCCCCACTGCCCCACCTACCGCCTCACCCGGAACGAGAATGAATCACCGCGGGGACGAATCGCGCTGATGCAGGGCCTGGCCCAGGAGGCACTGCCACTGGATGAGCGGGCCGCGAGCCACCTGGAACAATGTCTTGGCTGCCGAAACTGTGAACCGGTCTGTCCGGCCGAAGTGCCCTATGGCCGATTGATCGATGCCGGGCGTCGCATGGTGAGGGCAGCGGGCCATCGCAGTCGTCGGGAGCGTTGGGCGACGGCGGTGATGACCCGGCCCTGGGCCACCCGTCTCACGGGCGGCCTGCTCCGCCTCTATCAATGGAGCGGCATGCAGTGGCTTGCCCGGCACAGCCTGCTTCGTCTCAGTCCGGGCCTGGCTCGACTGGATGGCCTGCTGCCTGACCGCATCGGCCGTCACCGTCGCCGCGCGGCCGTGCGCGGCGAGGGCAAGGCCGTGCAACTGTTTCTCGGCTGTCTCGCCGAAGAAATCGATCCGGGTGTTTCCGATGCCGCCATCCGGCTACTGGAGCGCAGCGGTCACCAGGTAGTGATTCCACCGAATCAGGCTTGCTGCAGCGCCCCGGCTCAGCACGGCGGCGACGATCAGACGGCTCGACGTCTGAGCGACAGAAATGTCGCGGCCTTCGATGGCGACACACCTGTATTGGCCACGGCATCGGGCTGCACTGCCAGCCTGATGGAATATGACGAGATCGTCAGTGAGGCAAGCCATCGACGCTTCGCCGGACAGGTTGTCGATATCTGCGACTGGCTGCAGAGGCTGGATTGGGGCTCTGCACAACTGTCATTGAACCCCATTGAGGAACGGGCCCTGTTGCACCTGCCCTGCAGCCAAAGGAATGTGGTCGGTGCGACCGGAAGCATTGCCGATCTCCTGGCACGGATTCCCGGGCTGGAGTTGCTCACACTCGACAGCCGGGGCCAGTGCTGTGGCGCGGCCGGCACCTATCTGCTCGGCCAGGCCGCATTCAGCGAGCAGCTTGGGCAGGCGCTGGCTGACAAGGTGGTCGCTGAACGCCCCCGTTATCTGCTCACCAGCAATATCGGCTGCAAGCTCCAGCTCCGCCGCCAGCTGCGCCGACGCCTGCCCGAATGTGAAGTGCTTCACCCCATCGAACTGCTCGCCCGGCAACTGCAGTGAAGGGCCCGGCCGGCAACGGTATAATGACGCCATGAATCAAAGAGACTTCACTCCCCTGGATAGACTGCTGGCAGGCTTCGACCGCGGCCTGCGCACCATGTTCGCGGGCCAGACCCGCAGCGCACGCCCCAGCCCCGCCGAATCCATTCCCGATGCGGACATGGAGGACGAAGAACGCCGCCATGTCGCCGGGCTGATGCGCATCAATCATGCCGGAGAGGTCGCCGCCCAGGCCCTCTATCAGTCTCAGGCCCTGACCGCGCGTAACCCGGCGGTCACCGACCGCATGCAGGAAGCCGCTGACGAGGAGATTGACCACCTCGCCTGGTGCGCGGCGCGGCTGGAAGAGCTGGGCGAGGGACCCAGCCGCCTGACGCCCCTCTGGTATGCCGGCGCCTTCAGCATCGGTACCGTGGCAGGGACCTTCGGCGACCGTTGGAACCTGGGCTTCGTGGCCGAAACCGAATCCCAGGTGGTCCATCACCTGGAAGACCATATGGGCCGCCTGCCACCACAGGACAAGCGCAGCCGAGCCATCCTTTCGCAGATGCAGAAGGAAGAAAACGAGCATCGCGAGAATGCCCTTGAGGAAGGTGGCAGCGAGCTGCCCGCCCCGGTCCGGGGTCTGATGTGGGCGGCATCACGGGTGATGACGACCCTGGCTTATCGGGTTTGACGCATCTCGGTTGCCCATTCGCGGATGAATCCGCTCCTACGGCGGGGGTTATCCCATACTCCGCCCGTAGAAGATTTCCTTCATTTCCCGCTCCACCCGCTCTTCGATACGGGCGCACTCCTCGGCGTCCAGCTCTTTCTTGCCCATGCCAAAGAGATAGTCGTTGAGGTCAAAGTCCTTGAGCATCATCTTGGTGTGGAACATGTTTTCCTGATACACGTTCACATCCACCATCTGATAGCGTTCCTGACTGTCCTCGGCGAGGAAATTCTGAATCGAGGTGATGTCGTGGTCGATGAAGTGCTTTTCACCGTCCACATCGCGGGTGAAGCCGCGCACCCGGTAATCGCACATGACAATGTCCGACTCGAATGAATGAATCAGATAATTCAGCGCCTTCAGGGGGCTGATGCGACCGCAGGTCGAGACATCGATATCCGCCCGGAAAGTGCTGATGCCCTCATGGGGATGACTTTCCGGGTAGGTGTGCACCGTGATGTGACTCTTGTCCAGATGGGCCGCCAGGGTCTCGGGCAGTGGGCCGGGCTCCTCCCGGGACAGTGCCTCCGCTTCGGCCTCGGTCACCGGCTCTTCTGAAATCAGAATCGTCACCGAGGCGCCCTCGGGCTCATAGTCCTGACGGGCAATGTTGAGGATATTGGCACCGATGATATCCGAAACATCACTGAGGATCTGGGTCAGACGCTCGGCATTGTAGGCCTCGTCAATGTACTCGATGTACTCCCGACGGTGACGCTCAGTTCGCGCATAGCAGATATCATAGATATTGAAGCTGAGTGTCTTGGTCAGGTTGTTGAAACCGTGCAGCCGAAGCTTTTCCATGGCAAGTCATCCTCTGGGCTGAGAGTCGCGCTCGGCGTTGGCTGGAATGGGGCAATTATCCGGATACTGACCCCGTGTAGTAAAGCCCCGCTTGCCATGCTGCCCCGCAAGCGGTACAAGTTGCCTTGCAGATCGTCGAGCCACTGGGGAGTTGAATGCGATGACGAAAGGTCCAGATCCCATCCTGGATCCGGAGGACATGGACTGGTTCCTGTCCCACTGCCACGTCCGGCGGATTCCCGCCCGGAAGCTGGTCATCCATGCCGGCGCCCGGCCGGACTCCCTGTATTTGATCGTTGAAGGCTCGGTCACGGTTCTGATTGAGGACGAGCAAGGCAACGAAGCCGTCGTCGCCTACCTGCACGAGAACGAGTTCTTTGGGGAGATGGGCCTTTTCGACGCCGAAGCGACCCGCAGCGCCTTTGTCCGCACGCGCAGCGAGTGCCAGATCGCCGAGATCAGCTACGCCCGCTTTCAAAGACTATGGCACCAGAAGCCGGACATTCTGTTCGCGGTCAGCCGCCAATTGGCCGATCGCCTGCAGAAGACCACCCGTCGCCTCGGCGATCTGGTATTCCTCGATGTCACCGGCCGGGTGGCCGCTGCCCTGCTGCAGATGAGCCGGGAACCCGATGCCCTCACTCACCCGGACGGCATCCAGGTGGAGATCAGCCGCCAGGAGCTGGGGCGGCTGGTGGGCTGTTCCCGGGAGATGGCGGGGCGGGTGCTCAAGTCCCTGGAAGAGCAGGGGCTGATCCAGGCCCAGGGCAAGAAGATCGTGATCCTGGGTGCGGGCCCGGATGATGACAGCCACGCCCTGGCATCCGAATGCGGCCAGCGCTCCTGAGGCCAGGACACCATGGCGACAGGCTTTTTCCCTCCCGCTGTCAGCGAATGAGTTCGGCCAGCGCCTGCCCCGGACTATCGGCACGCATGAAGGCCTCCCCCACCAGATAGGCATGGATATCCGCGGCGCGCAGACGGGCCACATCCTCGGGCCCATGGATACCGGACTCACTGATCACGATGCGGTCGTCGGGCATCTGCCGGGACAACTGCAGACTGGTTTCAAGACGGGTCTCAAAGGCACGCAAGTCACGATTGTTGATCCCCATCAGGCGCCAGCCCAGGGGCAGGGACCGCTCCAGCTCCTGTTCGTCATGGACTTCCACCAGCACATCCAGACCGGCTTCCCGGGCCGCGGCTGACAACTCCTCCATCTGTGCATCGGACAGGGCAGCAACAATCAGGAGCAGACAGTCGGCACCCATGGCCCGTGTCTCCCAGACCTGCCAGGGATCGACAATGAAGTCCTTGCGCAGGACCGGCAAGGCACAGGCCGCTCTGGCCTGATCCAGATAGAGCGGCTGGCCCTGGAAGAAATCGCGATCAGTGAGGACCGACAGGCAGGCCGTGCCGTGGCGCTGGTAGTCGGCGGCAATCTCCGCCGGCTGAAAATCCTCCCGCAGCACACCCTTGCTGGGTGAGGCCTTCTTGATCTCGGCGATCACGGCGGGCTCGGCGGCCTCGACCCGCTCGGCAATGGCCAATTCGAAACCCCGCGTCGCTGATTGAGCACGCGCCTGCTCTTCCAGATCGGCCAGGGAAAAGCGGCGGCGCCCGGCGGCAATTTCTTCCTGCTTGCGGGCGATGATCGTTTCCAGAATATCCGGCCGACTCATTGGCGACTCCTTGCCTGCAGGGCCTCCAGTGATGCCTTGGCACGCCCATCCGCCAGCACGGCCTGGGCAAGACGAACCCCGTCGGCCAGACTATCGGCCAGGCCCGCCACGTAGATGCCGGCACCGGCATTCATGGCAACCATATCGGCCGCCGGCCCCTGCTCACCCGCCAATACCCCTCGAATCAGCTTGGCACTGGCCTCTGGCCCGTCCACCACCAGGCTATCCACCGGCGCCCTTTGGATACCAAAGTCCTCCGGCGACACCCGATAACTGTGGACCTGAGCCTCCCATAACTCGGCCACCTTGGTCGGGGCGCCCACACTGATTTCGTCGAGACCATCATCGGAATGAAAGACCAGCACATGACGACTGCCCAGGGCCTGAAAGACATGGGCAATGGGTTCCACCCACTCCGGAGAGAACACGCCCATGATCTGATTGGGTGCCCCGGCCGGATTGGTCAGCGGACCCAGGAGATTGAACACGGTCCGGGTCCCCAACTCCTTGCGGGGACCGGCCGCATGGCGGGTGGCGGCGTGATGACCAGGGGCAAACAGAAAGGCGATGCCGATGGCGTCAATGGCCGCGGCAATCTCCTCCGGCGTCATGTCGATGCGAACCCCCAGGGTCTCCAGCACATCGGCACTGCC
The DNA here is from genome assembly GCF_034931365.1 of Natronospira elongata. Lineage (NCBI taxonomy): Bacteria > Pseudomonadati > Pseudomonadota > Gammaproteobacteria > Natronospirales > Natronospiraceae > Natronospira > Natronospira elongata. The sequence goes on along the minus strand of NZ_JAYGII010000039.1, from coordinate 9,068 downwards.
GGAACTGCTGGAAAGGGAGCGGTTGCCATGCTTGGCCACCCGGGCACCGGCGGCGGCAATGGCAAAGCAGGCGCCGGTGGAGACATTGAAGATGCCGCGGCCATCACCGCCAGTGCCGGCTGTGTCCACTAGACGGTCGCCGTCCACTTCCACACGGCTTGCGAATTCCCGCATCACCCGTGCCGCACCGGCAATCTCCGGAACCGTTTCGCCCTTGGCACGCAGCCCGGCGAGAAAACCACCAATCTGCGCCGGCGTGGCTTCACCCTGCATGATCTGGCGCATCACCGCGCTCATCTCTTCACTGGACAGGTCCACCCCGTCCACCACCGCCGCAATTGCCTGCCTGATATCCATCGTCAAACACCCCAGGGGTTGTTGAGTGAACAGTGAACAGTTCCCAGTGAACAAAAAAACCCGCCTCTCCATATCTCTTGCAGGCGATCTCCTGTGGGAGCGGCTTTAGCCGCGATCGGGCTTCGATGCCCCACCTGATCGCGGCTAAAGCCTCTCCCACATCAGGCTGGCCCCAAACCCGCTGTTCACTGGGAACTGTTCACTGGAAACTATGCTCCGTAATTTCCTCCCAGGAAATTACGGAGCATTTGATGCCCGTGCTGGGTCAGAATGGATTCGGGGTGAAACTGCACCCCTTCCACCGCCAGCTCCCGATGCCGGAATCCCATGATCTCGTCTCGCTGGCCGTCCTCGGTCTGTGTCCAGGCGGTCACTTCCAGGCAGTCCGGAAGATCGTCCGCCGTCACGATCAGGGAGTGATAGCGCGTCGCCTCGAAGGGATTATCCAGTCCACGAAAGACGCCCTTGTCACTGTGATGCATCATCGAGGTCTTGCCATGCATGACTTCCCGAGCGTGCACCACCCGGCCACCGAAGACCTGGCCAATGGCCTGGTGTCCCAGACACACCCCCAGCACCGGAATCTGCCCCGCCACCCGTTCAATCAATGCCATGGAGATCCCGGCTTCATTGGGCGTGCAGGGGCCCGGTGAAATGACTATATGGTCGGGCGACAGTGACACCGCCTCTTCCACGGTAATCTCGTCATTGCGATGCACCGCCACCTCCTGCCCCAACTCCAGCAGGTACTGGACGAGGTTGTAGGTGAAGGAGTCGTAGTTGTCGATCATTAGAACCATTGCTGGATTCCTGCGCTATGCATCTTCGAATAAGCAGCGACGAGCTACCAGCAACAAGCTGCGAGCCGGCTTCGATCCAGCTCGTTGCTCGTAGCTCGCCGCTCGTTGCTAAGCAAACAAATCGCCGCGATGCAGGCCCTTGCGGGCCAGTTCGGCGGCGCGGATCAGGGCTCGGCCCTTGTTCAGGGTTTCTTCCCATTCCTTCTCGGGCACCGAGTCATGAACGATGCCGGCACCGGCCTGCACATCCAGGCGACCATCCTTGAGCAAAGCCGTGCGAATGGCGATGGCGGTATCCATCTCGCCCTGCCAGCCGAGATAGCCGATCGCGCCGGAATACACTCCACGGCGCACCGGCTCCAGCTCATCAATGATTTCCATCGCCCGGACCTTGGATGCACCACTCACGGTGCCGGCCGGAAAACAGGCCCGCAGCGCCTCCATGGCGGACAGATCCGGCTGCAAGCGACCGGTCACCGCCGAGACAATATGCATGACATGGGAATAACGCTCGATGCGCATGCGCTCGGTCAGCCTGACACTGCCGGCTTCACTGATCCGGCCCACATCGTTACGACCGAGATCGATCAGCATCAGATGCTCGGCCAGCTCCTTGGGATCCGAAAGCAACTCTTTTTCCAGCGCCAGATCCGCCTCGCTGCTGGCGCCACGCGGGCGCGTGCCGGCGATGGGCCGAACGGTCACCTCGCCCTCTTCCACCCGCACCAGAATCTCGGGCGAGGAACCGGCGATCTCCATGTCGCCCATGTCCAGGTAATAAAGATAAGGAGAAGGATTGAAGCAGCGCAGCGCCCGATAGATATCCAGGGCATCGCCCTCCCAGGGCAGGGACAGACGCTGGGAGAGCACCACCTGCATGGCATCACCGTCGAGGATCAATCCCCGGACCCGGCTCACCGCGTCCAGGAAATCCGCCTCGGGAAAACGGGCCTCGGGTTCCGGCAGGGACTTGCCGTCCATGATCGGCCGGGGTTGGAGGGGGGCATTGAGGGTGTCGGCGAGATCATCCAGCCGTCGGTTGCCCCGCTGCCAGGCATCAGCCTCGGCCGGGTCCACATTCACGATCAGAAAAAGCCGGCCGGTAAGATTGTCGAAGACCACGACTTCTTCCGACAGCCACAATTGAATATCCGGCGAGCCGGTCTCGTCGGGCTGATGGCGCTCTGCCAGCCGCGGCTCGATATAGCGGATGGTGTCATAGCCGAAATAGCCCACCAGCCCCCCGGTAAAGCGCGGCAGCTCCGGCAGGCGCGGGGCGCTGAACTGGGCTTGCCAGTGGGCGATGCGGGCCAGGGGGTCGTCCAGGTCTTCGGCGTAAATCTCTTCATCGTCACGCAGATGACGGAATCGGCCCTGGTGGACTTCGATCCGGTCCCGCGCCGGCAGACCGATAATGGAATAGCGCCCCCAGCGCTCGCCGCCCTGAACGGATTCGAACAGATAGGTGCCCGGCCCCTTGCCATGGGCCAGCTTGAGATAGGTGCTGAGCGGGGTTTCGAGATCGGCCAGAATTTCCCGGTAAACCGGGACGCGATTATGACCCTGGTCGGCGAGCTGCTGAAATTGTTGCTGATTCATGAATCCGGATTCCGTGGTTTTCAATCATGGCGGCCGCGGCCACCGCATCAATCGACATCGTGGTGGAGCCTGGCCACCACCAGCCGTCGGCCGCCAGCCACCAATGGTGGGCGGTGCAACAGGCATTGATGGGGCGATAATGGCTCACATTCACTCCAGAATCCGGATCTCGGAGAGCTCGCCAAAGTAACGGTCCGGCTGATCACTCTCCGCAACGAAGCCCTGATTATAACCATAGCGGGCGGCCACAATGGAACACCCTGCATTGCGGGCCGCCGCCACATCGGTCTCGGAATCCCCCACCAGCAGGGTCTCGCCGGGCCCGGCAGCCGCCTGTTCCATGACCCAGGTCAGCGGCCCGGGGTCGGGTTTGCGAGTCTCCAGGCTGTCGCCGCCGAGGACCCAGGCAAAGGGCTGATCAATCCCAAGCCCATTGAGAACCTCGCGCGCCAGGGCCTCGGGCTTGTTGGTGACACAGGCAAGCTCGAGACCGGCCGAGCGCAGTGTTGACAGGATTTCCTCGACCCCGGGATACAGCTGGCTGTCCTTGACCAGACGGGTCTGGTAGGCGGAGAGAAAAAGCTGATGGCTTTCATCCAGCAGCCGCGCATCCGGCGACCGACCCAGCCCATGCTCGAGCATGCGTCGAATCAGCTCCCGGGCCCCGTTGCCCACCCACTGTCGCACCCGGTCCTCGCCGGGCGGAGCCAGATCGGCGGCAATGGCGGTGGCATCCACCGCCACGGCAATATCCGGAACGCTGTCCACCAGCGTCCCGTCGAGATCAAACAGAACCAGGGAGACGGGAAAGACCTGCCCGTCCACCTGCAGGCGAACGGTCCCGGTCACCGTCCGGCCCCGGCAATCTCCTCGCGCATGCGCTTGATCACCGTGGCGTAATCGTCGGCGCCAAAGATGGCGGAGCCGGCCACGAAGGTATCGGCCCCGGCGGCTGCCACTTCCGCGATATTGTCGGCCTTGATACCCCCATCCACTTCCAGACGGATCTCGCGATCGCTGGCATCAATCCGCCGGCGGGCCTCGCGCAGCTTGTCCAGGGTGGAAGGAATGAACTTCTGGCCACCGAAGCCAGGGTTCACCGACATCAGCAGGACCAGGTCGATGTCCTCCAGCAGCCAGTCCAGATAATTCAGGGAGGTGCCCGGGTTGAAGACAAGCCCCGGCTGGCAGCCGGCCGCACGGATGGCCTGGATGGTGCGATGGGGGTGCTCACTGGCCTCGGGGTGGAAGCTGATGGTGGTGGCCCCGGCCTCGGCGAAATCGGGAATGATGCGATCCACCGGCTGGATCATCAGATGCACATCAATGGGCGCGGTCACCCCATGCTTGCGCAGGGCCTCACAGACCATGGGCCCGATGGTGAGATTGGGCACATAGTGATTGTCCATGACATCAAAATGCACCCAATCCGCCCCGGCGGCGAGCACATTGTCGACTTCCTCGCCCAGCCGGGCGAAATCCGCGGAGAGGATGGAGGGGGCGATGATGGGTTCGAGCATGGTTGGGCTCCAGGTTTGATGTCTGAATACAAAGATATTGCCGTAGGAGCGGATTCATCCGCGATCAGGCCTCCGACCGGCCCCCAATCGCGGATGAATCCGCCCCTACGGGAGTTTTTCAGCGCATCCCCCGCGCTTCTCGAATCCGATCATAGGCAGCCCGGATCTCCACCGTTTTTTCTTCCGAGAGCTTGACCATGTCCTGGGACAGGCCTCGGGCTGCGAGCTTGTCCGGGTGATGCTGACTCATCAGGCGGCGGTAGGCGCGTTTGATGTCATCGTTGCTGCTCTGGCGGTTCACGCCCAGCACCTGGTAGGCGGTGGTCACATCGTTGACCGGGGGCGGACGCTTCGGCTGCCAGTGGCTGCTGGACCGGCTCTGCTGGGCGGAGATGATGGCAATGACCTGATTGAGCTCCTTGCGCTTGAAGCCCAGGTGAAAACAGGCGGACTCCAGCACCCGCTGCTCGGCGGCCCGGATGGTGCCGTCGGCGAGGGCGATCTGGGCCAAGAGCTCCAGAAAGATCCGGGCGCGATCGGTGCGCCGTCCGCAGATCTTCCGGGCCCGGCGCAATGCCGAATCCAGGGGAAAGCCCCGCTGTTTGCCCTCATTGAAGCACTGCTTGACGCGCTCGGCCCCCGCCTCATCCAGGCCCAACTGGCCAATGGCCTGGCGGGCCGCGGCGATTTCAGACTCCGAAACCCGCCCGTCCACCTTGGCCAGGTAGCCCATGACCTGAAAAACCGTATCGGGGAAACGGGCGGGATCGCTGCCCTGGGCGCGGAACTGGGTGACCACGGCCTGGCGCCGATCGAAGGCATGGCCCACCAGCAGCCCGATGGCCACCCCCAGCAGCCAATAGGGCCAGGCAGCGACGGCCCCCAGGCCGCCGCCAAGAATCTTGCCCCACCAGTCGTTGATATTTGCCTGTGATTCGGCCATGCCTGAGAATCGATGCGGGAAAGCGGCTATTGTCCGACACCGAGGCCCAGAAGGGAACCACCCCCGGCCGTCTGGGGCCGGCCAGCTTCAGGCTGCTGTGGGGGCGGTGTCTGCCGTCATCAAGGCTTCGATCAGTGCTGAATCGCGGCTGAAGCCGCTCCTACGGTGCCTATGGCTTATGCTGAAACCGCTGTTGTGGGGGCGGCTTTAGCCGCGATCAAGGCCCGACGAGCCCCATCACGGCGGACACCGCCCCCACAGCGCTCAGGCCAGAGCAGCCCCGCCCTTAGCCGTGACCATGGTCGTGGTCGTGGTCGTGGTCGTGGTCGTGGTCGTGGTCGTGGTCGTGGTCGTGGTCGTCGCCATTGTGGTCATGACCATTGTGATGATGGTGATGACCATCCGCATCCGGCAGCCGCTCCACACCCAGGCCGTGCTTGTACACCAGATGACTGCCATACCAGCCGGTGGTCATCAGCACCGCCACACCCAACGCCATGGCCAGGGCGAAAGGCCGTGTCTCATTGACCCGCGACAGATAACGCATCAGCGCCCAGGCAGCGAGCACTGCGAAGACCACCAGGCTAGCAATACCCCAGTTGCGATGGACTATCATCACCGGATGGGCATCGCCATCGTGAGGCACGGTGTTATAGGCAATGAAACCGCTGATCACGGCAGCAATGGCCGCGATGACACCAAACCAGAGAGTCCAGCGCCCGGCGACGCGCATGTCCTTCCATTCCGGCTTGAGGGCCCAGAGCAGATAGAACAGCCCGCTGCCGAACAGCAGCCCGATGGTCAGCTTCACCCAGATGGGGTGCCAGTTGGGAATGATTTCGATCATGGTTAGCTCCTGTCGAATCAACAAATAAGCCGTAGGAGCGAATTCATTCGCGATTCAAGCCATCAGCAAGCACAAGCTCTTGATCGCGGCCAAATCCGCTCCTACGGTTTGGTTTACTTCCGCAAGTTGCGGGAATGAACGAGATAAAACACCACCGGCAACACCACCAGAGCGGTGATCCAGACACTGAACACGCCGCCCACCATGGGCGCGGCAATGCGCTGCATCACTTCGGCACCGGTGCCGGTGCCAATCATGATCGGCAGCAGGCCCAGGAATACCGTGGTTTCGGTCATGGTGATGGGCCGTACACGCCTCAAAGCCCCTTCGGTGATGGCCTCACGCAGATTGGCCCGGCTCATGTTCTCGCCCACGGATTCCCGCCAGTCGCGGAAGGCCTGATTGAGATACACCAGCATGATCACGCCGGTCTCCACGGCCAGGCCGCCCAAGGCGATAAAGCCCACCGCCACAGCAATGGACATGTCAAAGCCCAGCGCCCACATCAGCCAGAAGCCCCCCACCAGAGAAAGCGGCACGGTCAGCAGCACCATGAATACATCGGACAATCGATTGAAGGTCATCATCAACAACACCACGATGATGGCCAACACGATGGGAATGAGCACCGAAAGGCGCTCCATGGCCCGCTCCATGTACTGATACTGCCCGCCCCAGCTCAGGGAATAGCCGGCCGGCAGTTCCACTTCTTCACTCACACGCTGTCGAGCCTCGGCCACATAATCCCCCAGGGAGCGATCACCGATTTCCACGAAGACGAAACCGGTGGGCCGGGTGTTTTCCGTGCGGATCATGGCCGGGCCGTCGGACACCCCGATGTGCGCCACCTGCCCCAGGGCCAGTTCATTGCCATTGGGCGCGACAAAGGGCAGTTGCTCCAGCTTCTCCGGCGAATCACGCCAGTCATGGGGATAGCGAATGTTGATGGGGAAGCGCTCCAGGCCTTCCACCGTCTCCCCCACATTGGCACCCCCAATGGCATAGCGCACCACTTCGTGCACATCATCAATGTTGAGCCCGTGACGGGCCGCCTCCTGACGATTCACATGGATATCCAGATAGCGGCCAGACGCCGTCCGGTCCGCCAAGGCCGATTGGGTACCCGGTATCTCATTGACCACCGCCTCGATCTGCTGACCGATCTCCTCGATCACTTGCAGGTCAGGACCGCTGATACCAATGCCGAGGTCCGTGCGAATCCCGGTCGCCAGCATGTCGATTCGGGTCTGGATGGGGAAGACCCAGGCATTGGTCAGCCCCGGGAACTGCACCAGGGCATCCAGTTCATCCTTGATGTCCTGGGTAGTCACCCCATCCCGCCACTCGCTGCGCGGCTTCAACATTATGAAGGTTTCAATCATGGTCATGGGCGCGGGATCGGTGGCCGTGTCGGCCCGGCCCACCTTGCCGAAGACCCGCTTCACCTCCGGCACCTGCTTGATCAGGGCATCGGTCTGCTGCAGCAGTTCGCGGGCCTTGTCCGGCGAGATCCCCGGCAAGGTGGTGGGCATGTACATCAGATCGCCCTCATCCAGCTCCGGCATGAACTCACTGCCCATGCGATCCACCGGCCAGAGGGTGCTCAGGGCCAGCACAGCCGTGCCCGCCAGCACCCAGACCGGGTAGCGCAACACAGTGCGGATGATGGGGCGATAGACCCAGTTCACGCCGCGACTCAGGGGATTGGCCGCCTGAGGCCGAATACGGCCGCGAATGAAATAGCCCATCAGCACCGGCACCAGGGTGACGGCAATACCGGCAGCCGCGGCCATGGCGTAAGTCTTGGTGAAAGCCAGGGGCGCAAACAGTCGCCCTTCCTGGGCCTCCAGGGCAAAGACGGGCAAAAAGCTCAGAGCCACCACCAGCAGACTGAAGAAGATGGGCCGGCCCACTTCCAGGGTGGCCTCTTCAATGGCCGCCCAATGTTTCTCCGGGGGTGGCGGATCCTTCTCGAATCGTCGGTGCACGTTTTCGATCAGCACGATGGCCGCATCCACCATCACGCCAATGGAAATGGCAATCCCCCCCAGGGACATGATGTTGGCATTGATCCCCTGGAAGTACATGACGATGTAAGCGACCAATACACCCAGCGGCAGACTGACCAGGACCACCAGCGAGGAGCGCATATGCCACAGGAATAGCCCGATGATGAGCACCACCACCGCGAACTCCAGGGCGAGCTTCTCCCACAATGTGGCAATGGCCCGGCCGATCAGTGCAGAGCGGTCATAGGTCTCGACGATCTCCACGCCTTCGGGCAGGCCCGCCTGCAATTCATCCAGACGGGAGCGGACCGCGCGAATCGTCTCGCGGGCGTTCTCGCCATCGCGCATGACCACGATGCCGCCGGTCACCTCGCCCTCGCCGTCCAGTTCGGCGATACCCCGTCGGGGTGCCGGGCCACGACGGATGTCCGCCACGTTCTCCAGCATCACCGGCACGCCATTGGCATCAATGCCCACCGGAATCAGGCGCAGGTCATCCAGGCTCTGGACATAGCCCGAGGCCCGCACCATGTACTCGGCCTCGGCCATCTCAAGAATGGACCCGCCGGTTTCGGCATTGCCTGCCTGGATGGCCCGACGCACCTGATCGATGGATAGCCCATAGGCCCGCAGGCGATCCGGATCCATGACCACCTGATACTGGCGCACCATGCCACCCACGGTGGCCACTTCCGACACACCGGGCACGGACTGAAGCTCAAACTTGAGGTACCAGTCCTGCAGGGCACGCAACTGGGACAAATCATGGTTGCCGCTGCGATCCACCAGGGCGTACTTGTAGATCCAGCCCACACCGGTGGCATCCGGTCCCAGGGACACCGTCACTCCATCAGGCATCTGCCCTTCCACCTGGCCGAGGTATTCCTGCACCCGGCTGCGGGCCCAATAGAGATCGGTGGCATCATCAAACAGCACGTTGATGAAGGCATCGCCGTACATGGAAAAACCACGCACGGTTTCCGCCCCCGGCAC
>NZ_JAYGII010000038.1:0-18209 GCF_034931365.1 Natronospira elongata | reverse complement strand
GCCCGCCGGGCGGCGGCCATGATCACCACCACCGACATGCGCGCGGATCATTTCGTCGAGGCCTATGGGGTGGGGCGGCCGGTGGTGGTTCAGAACCGGCCCTTTTATCGCGCCGCGCCCAGGAGCAATCGCCTGCGCGAGGCGCTGGGGCTGGATGCCTCGGTGCCGGTGTTTCTCTATCAGGGGGGCTTGCAGGCTGGGCGGGGGCTGGAGTCGATCATCGATGCCGCGGCCGGGGTGGCGGGGGTGCATTTTGCCTTTCTCGGGCCGGGGATCTTGCGCGATGACTTGATGGCGCGGGCGCGTGAGCGCGGTGTGATCGAGCGGGTGCATTTTCTCGAGGCGGTGCCGTTCGAGGAGTTGCCGGCCTGGACGGCCTCGGCGGATGTGGGGCTGCAGCTTCTGGAGAATATCGGGCTGAATCATTACAGCACCGATTCCAACAAGATCTTCGAATACGGCATGGCCGGGCTGCCGGTCATTGCCAGTGATTTTCCCGAGATCCGCAAGATCGTGGAATCGGCGGATTTTGGTTTGCTGGTGGACCCGGCGGATATCGAGGCGATCCGGGCGGCGATGATTCGCCTGCGGGATGATGCCGGGCTGCGGCGGCGGTTTGCGGAGAATGCCCTGCGCCAGGGGCGGGCGCTGTCATTTGATACCGAGGCGCCGAAGTTGTTGGGGGTGTATGAGCGGATTGGCCAATAAAAATTGACTTTTCGGCGGTTTCGCCTAATATTGTTGGCGTTATGAGCGCCGATCTGGATTCAGAGCTGCAGCAGGCCTGTGCCCGTGTGGGGGCGTCCCTCCGGCTTGGGCGCAAGCGCCGTTTTCCCGGTGATACCCAGGGGGATTTTGCCCGGCGGGTCGGGGTCAGCCGTTATACCTACCAGAAAATGGAGCGGGGTGAGCCGGGCGTTGCCATGGGCAGTTATCTGGCGGCGGCCTCGCTGCTGGGGATTCTTGATCAGGTGGTGGCGAGTTTTACGCCGAAGCGGCCGCCGCTTTTCGGAGATAAGCCCTGATGGCCGCTTCAGACCTTATCCGTGATTATCAGGTTTGGGTGGTGTTGCCGGATGGCGATCGGCGGGTGGCCGCGGATTTTCGACTGGAAACGGATGCCCGTGGCCGGCATCGTCGGTCGGCCTTGCGTTATACGGGGGAGTGGCTGGCCGCTTCCCGGTCTTATGCCCTCAATCCGGTGCAGGCGCCATTGGCCGCTGCGGCCCGGGAATGGGAGACGGAATGGGTGCCGGCAGTGCTGGACGAAGTGCTGCCGGGTCGCTGGGAGCGCACGGTGCGCCAGCGGCTCTGGGGGCGCCGGGCGGATGTGGATGATCTGCATGCGGTGCTTGCCGCGGTGGGAGGAAGCTGGCGCGTGGGGGCGGTGGAGATTGTGCCCGCGGGCCTGGAACCACCGCCGCTCGCCTCGCCCCTGTGCTTTGCCGATCTGGCCGAGTTGAGTGAGGAAGCTGAGCGCACCTGGCAGCACCGGACGCCGGAGGTGGAGGCGCTTCGCCGCATGCAAGGCGGTTCCTCCGTCGGGGGCGCCAGGCCGAAGGTGCTGGTTGAGGACCAGGGTGCCTGGCTGGTGAAGTTCAACCGCTCGGATGATGCCTTCAACCATGCCCGCGTCGAGGCGGCCTGCCTGATGTTGGCGGCGCGGGCCGGTATTCCTGTGCCGGAGACCCGCCGGGTCGGTGCCGGCCGTTTCGAGGCATTGGCAGTGAAGCGATTTGATGTCACTGACCGGGGCGGGCGGCTGGGACTGCTGTCCGCGAATGCCCTGCTGTGTGATGGTGCCAATCAGGCGCCGGTGCCGCATCCCCGCTATGATGATCTGGTGGGTATTATCCGCCACCATGGAAGCTCGCCTGGCAGGGACCTTGCCCAGCTCTATGCCCAGATGCTGTTTAATCAGGCGATCAATAACCGTGACGATCATTTGAAGAACTTTTCCTTTCTGCAGGATTGTGACCGCTTCGAGTTCTCGCCCGCTTATGATCTGGTGCCTTCGGAAGCGCTGGGCGCTTATCCGCAGCTTGGTCTTGGCAACAGCAATATCCTGCCGACGCCCGGTTCCGATGAGGCCGTCCAGGCCGGTCGGAATTTCATGCTGGCCCCGGCCGAGGCCGGGCGAATCAATGAAGCCATTTGTCTGGCGCTGGCTCAGTTGGAGGAGGTGATGGATGTCGCGGAATTGTCGGATGAAGACAGGCGGTTCCTGCGGCAGAGGGTGCGGGGGGCGTGAGGCCGCGAATGCGGCAATGGTGCACGATCTATTGGGGTGAGTGGCATTGAAGATTCTTTTTATCACCGACAATTTCCCGCCCGAGCATAATGCCATCGCCAACCGGGTGTGGGAGATGGCCCGCTACTGGGTGGCCTGGGGCCATGAGGTGACGGTGATTACCTGTGCGCCCAATTTTCCCCGGGGCGAGCTCTTTCCGGGTTACCGCAATCGCTGGTGGCAATGGGAGGAGAGGGACGGCATCCGCGTGTTGCGGGTCAAGACCTATATGGCGCCCAACCGGGGGGTGGTGCGCCGGACCCTGGATTTTCTCAGTTTCGGTTTCATGGCCACCCTTGCCGGCTGGTGCGTGAAGCGCCCGGATGTGGTTACCGCGACCTCGCCGCAGTTTTTCTCCGCCGTGGCCGGCTGGCTGGTGTCGGTGGGCAAGTGGCGGCCCTTTGTCTTTGAGCTGGGGGATCTGTGGCCGGCCTCGGTGCGGGCGGTGGGGGCCGTGCGCCAGGGGATGGTGATTCGCCTGGTGGAGAAGCTGGAGCTTTTTCTCTATCGGCGCTCGGCGCGGGTGCTGGCGTTGACCGAGTATTTCAAGCAGGACCTGGTGGAACGCGGCATTGCCGAGGACAAGGTGGCAGTGGTCTATAACGGCCTTGAGCCGTCGCGTTTCGAGTTGGCGGGTCAGCCCCCCGAGGTTTTTTCTTACCGGCCGCGGATTGTGGTGGGTTACATCGGCACCCATGGCATGGCCCATCGTCTGGACAACCTCCTGGATGCCGCCGAACGCCTGGACCCGGATGCGGTGGGGATTCTGATGCTGGGTGACGGCGCCGAGCGCCCGCGTTTGCTGGAACGGGCCGAGCGGATGAACCTGCGCAATTTGCGCATGGAAGGCCCGGTGCCTGCCCGGGAGGTGGCGCGCTGGTGGGCGGCGGTGGATGTGGCCCTGGTGCATTTGCGCGATGACCCGGTGATGAAGACGGTGGCGCCGACCAAGCTGCTGGAGGCGATTGTGTTGGGCAAGCCGGTGGTGCTGGTGGCGCCGGAGGGTGAGGCGAGTGGTCTGCTGGCCGAGGTGGATTGCGGGGTGCATGTGCCGCCGGAGGATCCCGATGCACTGGCCGCGGTCTTGGAACGGATCAGCCGGGATCCGGAGCAGCTGGCGCGCTGGGCGGAGAATGCCCGGGCCGCGGCGCCAAGGTTTTACATGGAGCGGTGTGCGGAACGGGTGTTGGAGGTTTACGAGGGGGTCAGGTCTTGAGGGGCGTCTGCTTCCTGTGATCCCCCTCCGTCTCCCCCTTCCCGCCTCCGGCGGCAAGGGGGAGGGCCCTTCGATGGGGTTGGGGGTTGAGTGTGCCGTAGCGTTGTTTACAAGGTCCTCCCCCTTGCGAGCTTCGCTCGGAAGGGGGAGATAGAGGGGGATTCAGAAACCATGTCACTTAAATACCCACGCAATCGTGTTCCACTGGCCCGCAAGCTCCGCCGCCAGCTTACCGATGCCGAGCGTTGTCTCTGGCAGCGATTGCGTCGCAGTCAGCTTGGCTGGCGTTTTCAGCGTCAGCGGCCCCTTGGGCCCTATGTGGTGGATTTCTATTGCGCCGCCGCGGGGCTGGTGGTGGAGGTGGACGGCAGTCAGCACCTTGATCCCGACGGCCTGGCTCGGGATCACGAGCGGGACGGCTGGTTGAAGAGCCAGGGGCTGGCCGTGTTGCGCTTCGATAACCGCCAGGTGCTGCTGGAAACCGACGCGGTGCTGGAAGAGATTCGCTGCAACTGCCTGGCGCGGGCTGGGGAAGGGAACCTCTGATTAATATTAATCAGAGGTTCCTAAGACCGGTTCAGAGGTTCCTCAGTCGTCACTGGACATGGTCGGCTTGTCATGCCCGGCGGCGCGCATGTTGCGGGTCCAGATACCCCGGTTGGCCAGTCGAACGAGCGTCTTTTCGGTCTTGCTCAGCCGCTGGCGCCAGGATTCATCCAGGCGGATCTTGACCGCTTCGCCCCGCAACTGGCGGTTGCCGCCGAGGACATGGTTTTCGCGGCTGCCGATGGCTTCGTACTGGGCGCTTTCCACTTCCAGCCCCACCCGGTCCAGCACGCGCTGGAGCTGTTCCTGGGGCCGGGTGCAGAGGTCCTCATAGGCGATGTGGGTGATATCGTGGCCTTTGTCGTCAAGATCCAGCACGCGCCGGCTGCGGTTGGCGTAGTTCCAGATGCCGTTGAACACGGTCGCGCCCTTGCGCTTGGAGGAGGCTGCCTGGGCACGGGGGTCCTTGAAGATATGCACCGGGATCAGCTCAATGCCGTCCACGTGTTCCAGGGAGCGCAGATAGGACACCCGCCGGGCGGTATCGACCACGGCGCTGGCACCGGCCGCGGCGCCGATGGATTCGTAGTAGGCGCGCACCAGGAATGGGTCGGATTGCTTGCCATAGCCGAAGTCGAGCTTGTCCAGGGCGGTGCCGCGCTGGCGGAGTTCTTCGTCCACCCGCTGCCAGAAATCGCACTCGGCCAGGCAGGTGGCGCCACAGGCGCAGTCCTTTTCGCCGCGCAGGAAGAGCGGCACGTTCTTGGAGCCGCCGCCGGCGACGATGGCCGAATGGGTGCCGAGCATGCGGCTTAGCAGGGTGGTGCCGCTGTGGCCGAGGCCGAGGATGTAGATCACCTTCATGACAGTCTCCGCGTGGGCGAGTTACGCCAGAACGCGCGGAGACTAGCGAAGCGGGTGTGAAGACAGCGTGAAGGCGGCGTGAAACCAGGATGAATCCCGCTCAGGCGCGGGGTAGAAGCAGGGTGGCACGGTTGATGTGCTTGCCGGAATGTGATGCCTGATGGAATGTCAGCCCGGCCGCCTCCGCCAGGGTCCGGACGATCTCAAGGCCGATCCCAGGCTCGGGGTGTCGGGCCTTCGGCGAAACCCGGTTTTCGATCCGGATCTCGCCATGGGCCAGCCGAATCCCGATTCGACCGGCAGTACCGTGCTGGAAGGCGTTGCGCAGGAGATTGCAGAGAATCACGGTCAGTATGCGTTCATCCACGGCCACCGGCCCATCGCTGATGACGGTCACCTCCGTCTCCACTTGTCGGTCCATGAGCCAGGGTTGTTCGGCCTCGATGGTCTTGCGTACGACGGTTTCCAGCCGATCAGTATGCTGGTGGGGTAGCAGGTGTTGCTTGCGCAATGCAATGAAGAACTCGATCAGCTCTTCCATGTTGCTGAGTGAACGCTGCATGCGGGCCACCAGTTCCTGCTCTCTGGTCTGGTCCGTTGTCAAGCGTTCGCTCAGCAGTTCCAGCGAGCTCCGCAGACCGGTGAGCGGGGTGCGTAGCTCATGGCTGGCGAAACTGGCGAAGCGGCGCTGGTGGTTGAGCAGTTCGATCAGGCGCCGATGATAGCGGGCCACGTCCTCGGCCAGTTCCCCCACCTCGTCGGCCGGATAACGACGGACGTCGATATCCCCGGGCCGTTCGGATTCCGGGTCAAGATTGGCGACCGCCCGGGCGAGCTTTCGCACCGGTCCCAGCGCCCGCCGGCCCAGCCAGTGGCCGCAAAGGGTGGTCACCAGCACGATCAGCATAGCCTGGATGATCAACAGGCCCATGAGCTGGATCTCCCGCAACTTCTCCTCGGCCAGGTCATAGACCACGGCCCGGTGCCGAGCATCGTCCGCCTGGATCATGACCACGACCGGGGGCTGTCGTTGTTCGAGCCAGTGCAGGCCGTTGTCCAGCTCGTGCAGGTCGGCAGGCAGGCGCGGATGGGGTCGTGGGTTGTCGTTGAGGAAACTGGCCAGCGGCTTGGCCTGGTATGTCCCCCGGGTATCGGCCTCCAGCAGACGCTGCATTTCAATATGGATCAGGCTCTGGATTTCGTAGTCGTCGTAACGCTCGGCGAGCATGAACGTGCTGACCGACACCACCACGGCGACGAGCAATCCGGTCAGGGCGAAGACCCGGGTGACTCTGCGCTGGAGGGTGCCGGGTCGGCTCATGGCAGTCGAAGCCGGTAGCCGACCCGGGGCAGGGTTTCGATCAGCTGTCTGGCACCGGCTTGCTCGGCGGCCTGGCGCAGCTGGTAGATGTGGCTGCGCAGGACGTCCTGGTCGGGGATGTCCTTGCCCCAGATGGCCTGCTCCAGGCTTTGGCGGGAGACTACTTCGCCGGGACGGGCGGCCAGGGTGGCCAGGATCTTCCAGCCGGTGGGTGACAGTTCGACCTCTTGATCGTTGAGAAACAGCCGCCGCCGTTCCAGGTCCATGTCGAAGCCCGGGCGCTGGAGTCGTTGGCGATCAGGGCTGTGTTGGCGGCGTGCCAGCGCCTGCAGCCGCGCCCAGACTTCGGCCAGGGCGAAGGGTTTGACCAGGTAGTCGTCGCTGCCGGCTTCAAAGCCCGCGAGTTTTTGCGGCAGCTGGTCCCGGGCGGTGAGCATGAGTACCGGGGTGGCGGCGTTGTTGTCGCTTTCACGCAGGAAGCGGCAGACGTCCAGTCCGTCGCCATCGGGCAGGTTGAGATCGAGCACGACGGCGTCCAGGGGTTGTTGCCGGGCGATGTGTTCGGCTTCCCGGCGTCCCATGGCCGCCTCGACTTCGCAGCCCCGGTCTTCGAGGTAGTCGACCAGGTTGGCGAGGATTTCCCGATTGTCTTCGACGACGAGGATGAGCACGGTGACCTCCGGGCATGGGCGTTTGGGGGTGATTCTACCGGCTCCTGGGCGGGATTGGAGGCCTTGTGATCCCCCTCCGTCTCCCCCTTCCCGCCGGTTGGCGGCAAGGGGGAGGGCCCTTCGATGGGGTTGGGGGTTGAATGTGCCGTAGCGTTGCTTACAAGGTCCTCCCCCTTGCGAGCTTCACTCGGAAGGGGGAGACAGAGGGGGATTGGGGCGTATGGCACGGCGTTTGTTTGATCCCCCTCCGTCTCCCCCTTCCCGCCGGTTGGCGGCAAGGGGGAGGGCCCTTCGATGGGGTTGGGGGTTGAGTGTGCCGTAGCGTTGTTTACAGGGTCCTCCCCCTTGCGAGCTTCGCTCGGAAGGGGGAGATAGAGGGGGATTGGGGAGTAAGGCACGGCATCTGTTTTCTGTGATCCCCCTCCGTCTCCCCCTTCCCGCCGGTTGGCGGCAAGGGGGAGGGCCCTTCGATGGGGTTGAGTGTGCCGTAGCGTTGTTTACAAGCTCCTCCCCCTTGCGAGCTTCGCTCGGAAGGGGGAGATAGAGGGGGATCCAAATCGCCCCCTTCGTTTCTCAAGCAAGTAAACTGTCGCCATGACTACCTGGCTGGTTACCGGTGCCTCCGGTTTTGTGGGGAGCTTTGTTTGTCGTGCTCTGCTTGAGCAGGGCATTGCCGTGCGTGCGCCGGTGCGTGCGCCGGGGGTTTCGGTGCCGGGGGGGGTGGTGTCGGTGTTGAGCGGGGATCTGACCCGCTTCGAGGATTGGCAGTACCTGCTCGACGGCGTGGATGTGGTGGTGAATCTGGCCGGGCAGGCCCATGATCGGGGGCCGCGTCGTTCGCGAGCGGCGCGTCTGGAGGCCATCAATGCCCGGTTTCCGGCCACGTTGGCGCGGCGGGCGGCGGAGGCCGGGGTGCGCCGGATTGTGCATCTGAGCAGTATCAAGGCCATGACCGGGGCCGAGCGGGCCAAGCGCTTGCAGGAGGCCGATGAGCCCCACCCGGACGATGATTACGGGCGCTCCAAGCTGGCCGGTGAACAGCAGTTGCGTCAGGCGGCTCTGGGCAGCGGTATTGAGTGGTGCATCATCCGGCCGACGGTGATCTACGGCGAGAATCCACCGGGCTATATCGGCCTGATGCTGCGGGCCATGGCCCGGGGGCTGCCCATGCCCCTGGGGGCGATTCGCAATCAGCGCAGTCTGCTCGATGCCCGGGCCCTTGCCGACCTGATCCATCTGACTGGCACTCACCCCGATGCGGCCAATCACTTGTTTCTAGCTGCGGATGCCGAGCCGCTGCCCACGCCGGATATGGTTCGCGCGCTGGCCAGTGGCCTGGGTCGCCCGGCTCGCTGCTGGCCGTTGCCAACGGGCTTGCTGCGGGCCGGGCTGATGTTGAGCGGTCGGGGCGGTTGGTGGCCGCGACTGGCGGGGGATTTGAGCGTGGATGTGAGCCGCGCCCGGGGCTTGGGCTGGAGCCCGAGCAGGGATTCCCGTGTCGGCCTGGAACGGGTGGCGCGGGCCTGGGGGCAGGCATCGGACTAGTTTTTGGGGAGAAGGACCGGGAATGGCGGTATTGGACTGGCTGCTGAGATTGGATGCCTGGCTGTGGACGGGGCTGGCGCTGTTGTTGTCGCTGGGACTGACTCGACTGTGGATCCCGCTGGCGCCCCGGCTCGGTTTCGTTGACCGGCCCAATCATCGCTCCCTGCATGATGCCCCCACCCCGCGTGCCGGCGGTCTGCCGCTGTTATTGGTGGCCCTGGGGCTGGGCTTTGTCCTGCTGCGCCCGGAGGGCGCCCTGCTGGTGGCTCTGCTTGGGGCCATTGTGCTGGCCGTGGTCTCGATGATCGATGATCTGCGCGGCCTGCCGGCCCTGCCGCGGATTCTGGTTCAGTTGCTGGCCGCGCTGGCGGTGGTGCTGGCTGGTGCCTGGCCACAGGCCTTGTCCCTGCCGGGCGGGCTGGCTTTGCCGCTGGGCCTGGGTGTTGCCGTGTTGGCGGTGCCGGGCATGATCTGGATGAGCAATCTCTACAACTTCATGGATGGCATGGACGGCTTTGCCGGTGCCATGAGCCTGATCGGTTTTGCCAGTCTTGCGGCCCTGGCCGGCCTGGCCGGGGTCGCCGATCCTTTCCTGCTTTGCCTGCTGCTGGCGGCCGCCGCCGGCGGTTTTCTGGTCTGGAACTGGCACCCGGCGCGGATCTTCATGGGAGATGTGGGGTCGGTGCCGCTGGGTTTTCTGGCCGCGGCCCTGCCGCTGTTGCTGGCCGCCGAAGGGCGGGTGCCCCTGTTGCTGGGTCTGTTGCCCTTTGCGCCCTTCTGGCTGGATGCCACCGTGACCCTTTTCCGCCGCATTCGCCGTCGGGAGCGTTTCTGGCAGGCCCACCGCTCTCATTATTACCAGCGCTTGGTCCGGAGCGGCTGGAGCCATGCCCAGGCCAGCACCCTGGGGGCGGGGTTGATGCTGCTCTCCGGTGGCTCGGCCGTGCTCGCCCTGCTGCTCTGGGAGCGGCCACTGGCCTGGTTGCTGCTGGCCTTGCCGCTGCTGGCCCTGTTGGCGGCCGGGGCCTATGTGCGCGGGCGGGAATGATAGAATCCGCCGTTTCGCCAATTCGAGTGGGATAACGGACGATACATGGCACGCTTGCTGGTCACCGGCGCCGCCGGTTTCATCGGATATCACCTCACCTGGGGGCTGCTGGCCGCGGGTCATGAGGTGTTCGGCATCGATAATCTCAATGACTATTACGATGTCGCCTTGAAGCAGGCCCGTCTGGATCAGCTTGAAGGCGAGCGGGGCTTTGAGTTTCATCCCATGGATGTGGCCGACCGCCCGGCCATGGCCGCCCTGTTCGAGCAAAAGCCCGGTTTCGACACCGTCTATCACCTGGCTGCCCAGGCCGGGGTGCGTCATTCCCTGGCCCATCCCCATCGTTATGTGGACAGCAATCTGCTCGGCTTCGGTAATCTGATCGAAGGCTGTCGGCAGGGTGGGGTGCGTCACCTGATCTTTGCCTCCAGCAGCTCGGTCTACGGTGCCAACACCCGTATTCCCTTCTCGGAAAACGACACCGTGGACCATGCCATCAGCCTTTACGCCGCTACCAAGAAGGCCAATGAGTTGATGGCCCATTCCTATGCCTCGCTCTACGGCCTGCCTTGCACGGGGCTGCGGTTTTTCACTGTGTACGGTCCCTGGGGCCGTCCCGACATGGCCTACTACAAATTTGCCCGGGCCATCGAGCGGGGCGAGCCGATCAATGTATTCAATCATGGCCGCATGCAAAGGGACTTCACCTATATCGACGATGTGGTCCAGGCCATGGTTCGTCTGCTGGATCACCCCGCCACGCCCGATCCGGACTGGCGCGGTGAGACACCCACCCCGGCCAACAGTTATGCCCCCTACCGCCTCTACAACATCGGCAACCATCGGCCCGAGCCCCTGGGCCGGTTGATCGAGCTGTTGGAACAGCACCTTGGTCGCGAGGCCGAGAAGCGTTACCTGGACATGCAGCCGGGGGATGTGGAGGCCACCTGTGCGGAGGTCTCGGCTCTGGAAAAGCTGGTGGGTTTCACCCCCAGTACACCCCTGGATCAGGGCATCGAACACTTCATCAACTGGTTCACTGATTGGGAGCGGCGACGCTGAACCGGTCGTCTGCCCGATCGCTTCTTCCTGGCTGAAAAACCGCCTCCCTCAAGGGCTTGGAAATAACCGGACGAACGGTAGCGCCGGTCCCCTTGCGAGCTGACCATCTGGCACCTATACCTTGCTGAAAGCCTCCCGGTTTCGAGGCCCGCTCCGGGGCCGACGGGAGCCGGAAGCGGCACGCTGGTGCCGGAATGTGGTCTTTTGGAAACGGGGCATGGCCCCGGGGAGTCCTGCGATGTTTTCCGATGATGATGCACCGATCCCGGCGGTCATCGGGGAGTGGTACAAGGACTTCAACGGTGGTCTGTTTGAAGTGGTGGCCATTGATGATGTGGATGGCACCATTGAGGTTCAGTTCTTTGACGGCACTGTGGAAGAGGTGGATATCGATCTCTGGACCGAGGTCGCCATGACCACCGCCGAGCCCCCGGAGGACTGGTCGGGTTCCATGGACATGGAGCGTGAAGACTACGGCGTCGATCTGGACGATGGCGGCCGCGGTGATGAATACACCAACCCCCTGGACCTGCTGGATTCGGATTACCGATTTTAAGGGGTGATCAGAGGTTCCGTGGTTCCTTTGGGGGTGTTGCGGTTTCGGCGCATTGCGGGTGAATTGGCGTAGGAGCGGATTTATCCGCGATGGGCGCGGAGAACAGTTCAGGCCTGTTCGCCTTTCACCGAGACATAGACTGCGCCGTCCTCGACCCGGCAGGGGAGGGGGGTGAGGTTGCGGCCTTCGCAGGGGCCGGCCAGGCAATGCCCGTCCTCGATGCGAAAGATGGCGCCGTGCACGCCGCACATGATCTGGTCGCCGGCCTTGGTAAGGAAGCGGTCGGGTGCCCAGTTCAGGGCGGCGCCGGTATGGGGGCAGCTATTGACGTAGGCGCTCACCTGGCCATCGCGGCAGACCAGGAAGCCGTAGTCCTTGCCCTGGGCGGTTTCAAACTCGAATTCCTTCGCCCCCGGATCCGCCAGTTCATCCAGACTGCAGACCTTGATCTCGTGTTCGCTCATGCCATCCTCCCGGCTCGTCGCAGGCGGCACCATAGCCCCTGCCTGTCCGGCTGACAAGCACCTTGCCCTTGGCGGGCATTGAGCTAAAGTTAGGTAATCCTGGCGACGGTCGCTGGACGCGGTGGTCGAGGATGATTATTCGGGGGCATGATGGCTACCATTTTTGATTCGCCGGAGAACGCCGAGCTGGCCTTCTATGATGCGCTGGAACGGGCTGACCTGGACGCGATGAGCAAGGTCTGGGAGGGGGCCCGCAACCCCGTTTGCATTCATCCGGCCAGCGCGCCCCTGCGTGGATTGCGGGAGATCCTCTCCAGTTGGGAGCAGATATTCCAGGGTGGCCCGGAGATGCACCTTCGGGTCGAGATGCTGGAGAAAACCCTGACCGAGGATCTGGCCATTCACCTGGTGGCGGAATACATCCGCCTGAGCGGGGATGCCGAAGAGCGGCCCCCGGTATTTGCCACCAATATCTATCGTCGCTGCCGATTCGGCTGGCGGATGGTGGTCCATCACGCCTCACCCACCCCCGAAAGACGTCGGGGGCATCGTCAGTCCGTTCATTAAGGGCCCCTCCATACGGGGGATGGCGCTATCCCCCAGGCTGCCGCACTCTTTGTGACAAGGCTGTCACATAAGGTTTTTCGCGGTGTCCCACGTAACAAGAACAAACATAATGGATCTGGGAGGGGCCATGGCTGTTGTGACCAGGAACCCTGAGATGGCGAAGACCGATGGTTTGATTATGTGGATAGATTCGCCGGCGCCCCACGAGCTGGATCAGCGCGCACAGCGAATCTACGCGGAACTGGCGGACGACCAGGGACGCGTGGACGGCATCATGCGCGCCCACGCCCTGCGCCCCCATACACTTGAGGGGCACCTCAAGCTCTACCGCAGCGTGCTCGGCCACCCCCGCAACAAGTTGCCCCACTGGTTCATGGAAACCATTGGCGTGCTGGTGAGCCGCCTCAACGGTTGCAAATACTGTGTTGCCCATCACCGCAAGGGCTTGCTCAAGAGCCTTGATGACAAGAGCCGCCTGGACAAGATCCTCAAGTGGCTGGACAAGCCCGATGATATTCCCCCCAAGGTCTTCAGCGACAAGGAACGGCTGGCACTTATCTATGCCGGCAATCTCACCGTGGCCCCGACCCAGATCCATGAAGATCAGCTGGCCGAGCTTCGCGGTGCCGGATGGACCGATGGCGAGATCCTGGAGATCAACCAGGTGGCAGCCTACTTTGCCTATGCCAATCGCACGGTTATGGGCCTCGGCGTCCAGATCGAGGCCTGGCACGACGAGGACGACTAGCCCGGGGGGTTGCTATCCGCTCATGCCCGGGCGGTTGATGCGGTCCGGGTTGGCGATGCGGGCCAGGATGATGGCCAGGACAATGGCCGGGATGCCGGTGCCGGCGGTGATGATGAAGAACCACATCCAGTCCACTTTCGCCGCCAGCATGCCGGTGAAGCCGGCGGCGAACTGCCCCGGCAGGGTCATGAGCGAGGAGAACAGGGCGTACTGGGTGGCCGTGTACGCGGTGTTGGTGAGGCTGGATAGGTAGGCGATGAACACGCCGATGGCCAGTCCGCCGGTAATGTTATCGGCAATGATGGCGATCACCAGGCCGTGAATCTCCGGGCCCAGGCCGGCCAGCCAGGCAAAGGTGAGATTGGTGGCCGGGGCCATGAAGGCGGTGAAGATCAGCATGCGGCTGATGCCGAAGCGGGCCACCAGTACACCCGCCATGGCCGCGCCGGTCAGGGTCATGGCCAGGCCGAAGGCACCGCTGATATTGCCGATCTGGCTCTTGCTGAAGCCGAGATCCAGATAGAAGGGCTGGGCCATCACCCCCATGAAGATATCGCTGATGCGAAAGGTGGCCACGAAGAGCAGCACCAGCAGGGCGATCGCACCAAAGCGTTTCATGAAATCGGCGAAGGGACAGATGACCGCGCCAATGAACCAGGCATTGAAGTCCCGCCTCCACCCCAGGTGGTGGGTGCGGTCCAGGTAGTTCATCACTTTCTCTTCCATGGCCAGGGTCATGCGATCCACGGTGACTTCGGGCTCACGGATGATCAGGGTGGTGATGATCCCCACGCCCATCAGCAGGGCCATGGCACCGTAGGCCATGGTCCAGTTGCTCATGCCGGCAATATTGAGGGCACCGGCAATGGCAGTGAGCATGGCCACCCGGTAGCCGGCCACATAGGTGGCGGCCATGGCCCCCTGGCGTTCCCGTTTGACTGCCTCCACCCGGTAGGCATCAATGGCGATGTCCTGCGTCGCCGAGCCGAAGGCGGTCATCACCGCCAGCACGGCCACGAGCATGAGATTCTCGGTGGGGTCGGTCAGCGCCATGCCCAGAAGCCCGATGGCGATGGTGACCTGGGCGGCCAGCATCCAGGAGCGCCGTCGCCCAAACAGGCGGGTGAGCCCCGGCAGGGCCAGGCGGTCCACCACCGGCGCCCACAGGAACTTGATGGAATGGGCCATGCCCACCCAGGAAAGAAAGCCGATAGCGGCCAGTTCCACCCCCAGGTCCCGCAGCCAGGCGGTGAAGGTGGCCCCCACCAGCATCAGCGGCAGGCCGGCCGAGAAGCCCAGAAAGGCCATGCCCACCACTCGCGGATGGGCGTAGACCTTCAGGGCCTGGAAGAGATTGCGCTCGGTGCGGATTTCAGTCTGCTGGGCGTCGGCCATGAAAGGCTTCCAATGCTAGAGATCCCGGATCCGCGGATCATAATCCAGGATCAGGGGGGCGTGGTCGGAGAAGTTTTCCTCGGTGTAGATTTCGGCGTCCTTGATCAGTTCCGCCACCGGCGGCGTGACTACATGGTAATCGATCCGCCAGCCCACGTTCTTTTCTCGGGCCCGGCCCCGCTGTGACCACCAGGTATATTGCTCGTCTTCCTGGTTGACCTCCCGGAACCCGTCCACCCAGCCGGCGGGGCCGAAGAGCTCGTCCAGCCAGGCCCGTTCCTCGGGCAGGAAGCCGGAGTTGTTGAGATTGCCCTTCCAGTTCTTGATGTCCTTCTTGGTGTGGGCGATGTTCCAGTCGCCGCAGATGATGTACTCGCGCTTGCGCTTGCGGAATTTCTTCAGCAGCGGCATGAAGCGGTCCATGAAATCGAACTTCACCTGCTGGCGCTCTTCCTTGGCCGAGCCGGACTGCATGTAAAGGGAAACTACCGAGAGTTTGCCAAATCGGGCCTCGATATACCGACCCTCGGCATCGATATCCTCAAAGCCTTCCCCCAGGCCGACATAAACCTTGTCCGGCTTCTCCCGGCTGTAGATGGCGACCCCGGAATAGCCTTTTTTCTCGGCCTCGTGGAAATGGACGTGATAGCCCGGCGGGTGAAAGGGCTCACCGTCGAGCTGATGGGCCTGGGCCTTGAGTTCCTGCACACAGACGATGTCGGGCTGCACCCGCTCCATCCAGTCAAAGAAACCCTTGCGGGCCGCGGCCCGGATGCCGTTGGCGTTGAAGCTGACGATTTTCATGGGGGCAGATTTTGCTGTTGGTGGATTCAAAGGGGGGGATGATAACCGTCCGGGCTCTCGGCTGCGAGGGGCCGGCGGCGAGCTGCGAGCTACGAGCCCTGCCAATCTGCTGTAGGAGCGGCTTTAGCCGCGACAAGGGGTTATCGAAGGCACATTCGCGGATAAATCCGCTCCTACGGCAGGGGTGGGCAGCGGCCTTTCAGCTCGCAGCTCGCAGCTCGTAGCTCCTTCCCAGAGCCTGATAAAATACCCCCAACCCAAAACCCACCCCAAAAACCAGACCAAAACCACCATGTCCTACCAATCCGATTTCCTCCAGTTCGCCCATGACCGTGATGTGCTCCGCTTCGGGGAGTTCACCCTGAAATCCGGGCGGGTGAGTCCCTATTTCTTCAATGCCGGGCTGTTCAATACCGGCTCGGCGCTGCACCGGCTGGGTCAGTTCTATGCCCGGGCCGCCGTGGATTCAGGCATTGATTTCGACATGATCTTCGGCCCCGCCTACAAGGGGATTCCCCTGGCCACGGTCACTGCCGCGGCCCTGGCCGTCGAGCATGGACGGGATGTGCCCTATTGCTTCAACCGCAAGGAGGCCAAGGACCATGGTGAGGGCGGCAATCTGGTGGGCGCGCCCCTTAAGGGCCGTGTCCTGATCGTCGATGACGTGATCACCGCCGGGACCGCCATTCGCGAGTCGGTGGATATCATCCGCGCCGCCGGCGCCGCCCCGGTGGGGGTGGTGATTGCCCTGGATCGCCAGGAGACCGGCCCCGATGGGGATTCCGCCATTCGCCAGGCGGAAGCCGAATACGGCTTGAAGGTGGCCTCCATCGTGACCCTCGCGGACCTGCTGAACTGGTTGCCGGAGGGCGGCGAATGGGCCGCTCATCGCCAATCCGTACAGGCCTATCGGGAACGTTACGGAGTGAGCTGAGTCCACCGGGGTAGGGTGCTAGACTGTCGGGTAACGTGATTCGGCTTTCCGCCCCTTTCCGGGCACCGACGGAGGTCGTGCCGATATGAACAAGATTGCAATCTCCGGGCTCCTTGCCCTGACGCTGATTTTCTCCGCCACCGCATTGTCTGCTCAGGCTTACAGTTGGGTGGATGAGGACGGCAATGTCCACTATGGCGATTCCATTCCGCCCGAGTATCGTGATCAGGAGCAGCGGACCCTGCGTGACGGCCTGGAAGTGGAGCGCAAGGACCGGGCCCTGACCGAGGAAGAGCGCGAGGAACTCCGGCTCCAGCAGGAGATGGAGGAAGAGGCGCGTCGGGCCGCCGAGATTCAGCGGCGCGAGGACGAGCGCCTGTTGCGTCTGTATGGTTCAGTGGACGAAATCGAGCGTCTGCGCGACGACCGGGTTGCCGGTCTGCGTTCCCAGATTCGCCTGACGGCCAACAGCCTGGAAGAGCTGGAGGAAAATCTGGAGCGGGTGGAAGAACGTATCGACGAGCATGAAGAGCGTGGCGACGAACCCCCGGAACATCTGGAAAGCCGCTATGAGGATCTGGCCCGGCAGGTGACCGAGCACCAGCGCCATCTGCTCGAACGCGAGGAACAGCTGGAACGGGTCCGTGCCCGCTTCAACAACGAAATCCAGCGCTTCTCGGAGCTCCAGGAGCGGGATTGATCTCGCTTCGCCTGTGGGAGCTCCTCTTGTAGGAGCTCCCACACACAACTTCCCAAACGCCCAAAGGCTGATAGGGCCTTCACCCCAACCAAGCCCTTTGCGCCTTAGCGTCTTTGCGCGAGGCCATTCCTGTCAGACTATTTCCGCCCGGAATGCCCAAAGCCCCCCGCCCCGCGCTGGCTTTCCTCGAAGTCATCAACGATATCGAATCCTGCCTGAACCACCGGCACGAAGACCATCTGGCAGATGCGCTCGCCCGGCTCGATGATGAAGCTCTTGTCGCCGCGATTCCAGACCGAGACAAAGACCTGTCCCTGGTAATCGGAGTCGATCAGGCCGGTGAGATTGCCCAGCACAACGCCGTGCTTGTGACCCAGGCCCGAGCGGGGCAGCAGCACGGCGGCGAGATCGGCATCACCGATGTGGATGGCAAAGCCCGAGGGAATCAGCTCGGTCTTGCCGGGCTTGAGCTCGATGGGCCCGTCGATGCAGGCCCGCACGTCCATGCCGGCGGAGCCTTCGGTGGCGTAGTGGGGCAGCTCGAATTCCTTGCCGAGCCGGTCGTCGAGAATCTTCAATTGAATCCTGTGCATGGGGTCTCCGAACAATAAAAGATAGCGGGCCAATGTGGCGATGCTCAGACGGATCCACAGCCGCCGTAGGAGCGGATTCATCCGCGATCAGGGGCTCGATCGAAGCCGCAATCGCGGATGAATCCGCTCCTACGGCGGCTGTGAAAAACAGGGTCAGCGGAGCCGGGCGGCAATTTCCTCAACCAGCTTCCCGGCCAACTCCCGCTTGCTCCCGGCACCCAGCGGGGTCTTCCCCCCGGCATCCAGCAGCAGCAGTTCATTGTCGTCCCGGTCAAAGCCCTGGTCCCGGCCGACCCGGTTGGCGGCAATCAGGTCGAGTTTTTTCTTTTCCAGCTTCTTGCGGGCGTTGGCTTCCACGTCATTGGTTTCGGCGGCGAAGCCCACGGTGAAGGGGCGCTTGTCTGGGAGCGCGGCCACGGCGGCGAGGATGTCGATGTTTTCCACCAGTTCCATGCGGTCGAGCACGTCGCCGCTGCCCTTCTTGAGCTTGCGCTCGGCGGCTTGTTTGGGGCGGTAGTCCGCCACCGCGGCGGCGCCGATGAAGATATCCGCGGCGCCGGCCAGGCGCATGACCGCCTCATGCATCTGCGCGGCCGATTCCACATCCACCCGGTCCACGCCGGGCGGGGTGGGCAGACTCACCGGGCCGCTGACCAGAATTACCTTGGCCCCGGCGCGGGTGGCGGCTTCGGCCACGGCATAGCCCATGCGCCCGGAGGAGCGGTTGCTGAGATAGCGCACCGGATCCACCGCTTCGCGGGTGGGGCCGGCGGTGACCAGCACGGTCCGGCCCTTGAGCGCGCCATCGCCTTGCTGATCCAGCTCGGCGGCGATGGCATCCGGCTCCACCAGCCGCCCCGGGCCGGACTCGTTCTCGGCCATGGG
>NZ_JAYGII010000037.1:0-19050 GCF_034931365.1 Natronospira elongata | reverse complement strand
TTCGATGTGCTGGCAATTGAAGCGATGGTCCTGGCCCAGGCGGTGGACCTGAGCGGCAAGCACGGTTTTGCCCACGCCACCCGAAAATGGACCGACTGGCTTCGTGATGACATCCCATTCCTCAACCAGGATCGTGCCCTGTCGGACGAAATCATCGCACTGGCAGGAAAAATGAGCAGTTCAGATGTACCCCTGTCCCTGCCAAAAGATCAGGAAGAACATTGATCACCGAAGGGAGTGCTCTGCAGCTCAACTAATTACCCGGTCGCGACCCTGTTCCTTGCCCTCATAAAGGGCTTCATCCGCCGAGTCCAACATGGCTTCATGGTGTGGCATGGTGTCATCGTAGTCGCATACCCCGATGGTGATGGTCACGGAAATCTCATTGCCGTCCACTTCAATACGTTCCTGCTTTACGGACTTTCGCAAGCGTTCCGCCACCACGCAGGCGCCTTCCAGGTCGGTGTCGGGTAAAACCAGGCAAAACTCTTCGCCCCCATAGCGGGCACAGACATCGTGCTCGCGCAACATCTCCTGGCAAAGCCGGGCAACAGACTGCAAGACAGTGTCACCGGCTCGATGCCCGTAGGTGTCATTGACTTTCTTGAAGAAGTCGATATCGAAAAGGAGCACCGACAGTGGTCGCTTGTGACGCCGAGCCCGCTTGAACTCCTGCCCCAACACCGTTTCCAGGTGCCGGCGGTTGTAAAGACCGGTGAGCGCATCAGTAACGCTCATGGCCTGAACCTGTTTCAAGGCCTGTTGCAATTGGCCCTGGAAAATACAGTTCTCGGTGACATCATTGACCACGATACATACATACTCCACCTCGTCATTGTCATCCTTGATGGGGATGAAGGTGCAGTCCTGCCGCATGTGATCCATGTCGCTGGTCAGTGGGCGGTTATGTCGGAAGCGGAATAGATAGGGCCGCTGCTGCCAGGAAGTAAACGCCGGATTTTTCAGGATATGGACGCTGCGTAGTTTCTTGTCCAACCAGGCCTGGGGCAGCTCGGGGAACGCATCAAAAAGGTCCTTGCCTTTCACCTCCGCCTCGGGACGCCCACTATGCACTGCCATGAACTGGTTCCATCGCAGCACCTTGCGATCGCGGTCGACCAGAAGAATGCCCACATTGAGTTCCTGGAGAATGGTCTCCAGGACCTTGAGAAGTGCATTACCGGACAGATCGCTCACGCCATACCCTCCAGGAGATTCTCAAGGAATTTGCGAATCCCCAAAATGGATTCCTCCGGCATGAGGATGACCATGTGGCACTGAAAATCTCGCTGTTCCAGGCCGAAATGGACCTCCACCAACAAGGCATGATGCCACTCCATCCGATCACCATGAAGAAGCTTTTCCACCGGCATGGACCGAGCCATCATTGCCGGCGCGGACAGGTTGAAGGACTCCCCAATCTGCTCACCAAGCCCATTGATCACGGCCCCAACCAGCAGGTTGGCGACATCCAGAAGCAGTTCGCGCTCCGTGGCCCGCCCGATTTCCCCTTCATGCCCCAACAGGTCTGCCAGACTTCGACAGCCTTTCTGGTCATAGATGATGATGGCTTCCCCGCGGACCTGACTGTAAAAGGCCTGACGGACAGCCGCTACCGGTTCCTGGGGCTCGGCCAGCATGGCCTGGACAGCATCGGCAAGCTGCTGGGAGGAAACCACCCTTGTGGTCGGGGTGGAAAGATTCACGTAATGATCCAGCATTGCTGCCAGTGATGCACCAGCCTGACCCATGGCCACATTTGTCATCTCACGGAGCGCATCCTGCTGCTCCTCGGTAAAGCTGGCCGGATCTTTGCTTTGCTTTGACGACTTATTGCCCGTCCTGCTATCCCCTTGGGTCGAGTCGGATGATGGGCTCAGATCTCGATCATCAAATATGCCGTACTCTCGCAGGATGCGTGCGACTTCCCTGGGGTCCACCGGTTTCTTGATAAATGCCATGGCTCCCAGCTTCTTCGCCCGTTCCTGAGCCTGGGGCTGGACATCGGCCGAAATCACAATGACAAAGCAATCCAGACCCTCACGCTGCAAGGTAGCCAACACCTCAAAACCATCCATCTCCGGCATGGTCAGGTCAAGAAACATCAGCTCGGCCTTCCCGGCTCGGTAGGCCTCTAAGGCCTCTCGACCGTTTGCCGCCTCCGAAATGGAAACATCCCATTCCTGGGGCAGTGCACGTCGATTGATCTTCCTCGACATGGCCGAATCATCAACAATCAGGACTTTCAAGGACATGGTCCCTCCAAAGTTTCTTTCTCGCTGCCCTCATGCCCCTGCCGGCGAGGACACTCTGTTTGCGAGATCGTCCTGATCCCCCCGGTCAATCCATTATTCTCTCAGTCTAGCTCCTTTGCGCTGCCATCCAGAGCCCGGCGTGTGCAGCGGTTGAGATACTGTTCCA
This sequence comes from Natronospira elongata, assembly GCF_034931365.1. NCBI lineage: Bacteria > Pseudomonadati > Pseudomonadota > Gammaproteobacteria > Natronospirales > Natronospiraceae > Natronospira > Natronospira elongata. Next base: position 16,629 of record NZ_JAYGII010000037.1, on the reverse strand, counting down.
CGGCTGTCATGCCCCGAGCAATCCTTGAAACCTGCTCATTTGCCGCCTTAATCTGCTTGCGGGCCACCTCGATCTTACCGGCATTGCATTGCCGAAGGGCATCTTCGGCGCAAGCCAGCAGAGAAAGGTAGGCGTTTTCCACGTCCTTGAAGCCAGGCTGCTCGCGGAACTGAAACTCATTGTCCTGCTCGTGAAAGAGCCACTGACCAAGATAGTTGCCGTCCCGTTCTATCTCCGGGGCCTCGAAGATCTCCGGAGCTTCAACCGCCAGGGCCAGACGCGCGTAGAAGTCACAGGCCCAGCTAATGACGCCGATGATATGCCCGGCAGCCATTGCGCTGTAGGCGGCCTTTTGCAGGTCTTTTGTCTGAGAAGCCGTCTGGCTGGACGACTCGGTCACCGAGGTTGAAAGCTGCTCAATACGCTCAATCTGGGAGCCTAGACCGTCGATGAAATCTCTGGTCTGCCGGGTATCCCCATCAATCTCCCCCAGTTGATTGGCGATGTCATCGGCAAATCGCCCGGCAGACTGTGAAAGATTCCCAATTTCATCCGCAACCACTGCAAAGCTTTTTCCCTGGCGCCCTACCCTGGCAGCTTCAATGGCAGCATTCAGGGAGAGCATGCGGGACTGAGAGGCGATTTTCTGGATATTCTCGACGAACTGCTGGATGGCACGGGTATGCTCCTCCAGCGCCCCCACCAGGGCTTGATTCTGTCGGATTGAGGCCGTGATCTGTGCCAGCAGGCTGTGCAGCTCCGCCAGCTCCGACTGGGTCCCGTCCATGAGGCCGCCAGCGTTGTAGGCGAATGACATGGGCTCGAACAATGCCCCGGTGATGGTCTCCGCGTTCTTCTCCACGTACCGCCAATGGGTCGGCACCGCAGAAAGCGTGGACAGAGAAGCCGTCTCACTGTCAGCCTCGTGCCGGGCCTCCTTTTCCGCCAAGGCCCGCTTCAGGGTTGCCAGCTCCTGTTCCAGCTCGGCCACACGCTGACTATTCTTGTTCTCTCTGAACATGGTGCCCCACGCGCCGAACGTTCGGATTCTTCGGGTATCCGGCCTGACGCTCAGACCGGATCACACTCAGACGCGTCCCTGCTGGACCTCCCATATAATGTTTATCGGCCATGGGCTTGCTTTCATTAGTCTCCGGGCGACATGGATGCCCATGTCGACACGCCCATCACAGCCGAGGCCGCCCAATCACCATCCACAAATCCGGCAACATCGTTTCCGCTGATTTATGGGCCGCCCTTACTTTCAGCATAGCTGGGGAGACCCAACTCGGCCAGCCAAATACCAGACCTGTCACCCAAACCGGCCCCGTGGTACACCAGAGCACTACAGAGAATTCGCTGCCTGACGCCTAGACCAGGCAATGAGAGATACCAGCAAAAGCAAGGGGATCAGCGGATCGGGGCGACCGGAGCCGAGGGTGCAGCCGCTGCTGCTGGAGCTGTCGCCACTGTCTGTCTGCCGATCCCGGTCGTCACTGTCCTCATCTTCGTCCTCGTCCGATCGATCCGCGACCGAAATCACCCGGCTAACTTCGTCATACAGGCCGGCTTCGGTCAACACCCCAAGACTCACCGTGTACTCTCCGGGTTGCTGGTAGGAGCGCGTCACCTCGGCACCGGACCAGAAGTCCCGGCGCCCGTCACCGAAATCCCACTCCCAGTCCTCGATCTCGTGCTCACCCCCCCGGCTCGCCCCTCCATCGAAGGCGCAACGCAGACCGTCACAGTCATACTCGAAAGCGGCCACGGGCATTTCAATCGCACCGATTCGGACTTCGGTGCTGCCCACCTCCCCGATTTCCGCCGCAAAGGGCGAAACCGGCGCCATCAGTTCCACCCGGAAACTCCGCGCTTCTTCGCCGAAACCGGCCGGATGCAGGGGTACCAGAAACTCTCGAGCATTGGTCTCGCCCGGTGCCCAGGAAAAGTAGATCATCCGGTCCAGATACTGCTCGGCCGGTTTAGCAGTGTCCGCCACCGTCCGCACGATCATATCCGCCGCCAGGTGGCCGGCATCTTCGCGCTCGACCGCCACCACGGCATAGACCGATTCCATATCGACCGTCACCTGCTCCTGCCCAAGACTGATGCGGGGGGTCTCGCAGGGTGGCAGATCCACCATTACCGACTCTGAAAGAGAAAAGTCTCTATTAAATCCGCTGGAGGCCACCAATTTCGCCGTTTCATTACAGGGCAGATCCTCCAGGCTCATCATGGCGGAGTCTGTCTGTTCAGAAAACTCATGCATACCCTGTGAGGACTCCACATGGACGGTCACCCAATCAGCGCCGGGAGCAGCTGCTTCCACTTCAATGGTACGCGGCGCCACCTCCAGCACCTCAAGGCTCACATCAAACTGATCATCATCCTGTCCGCAACTCCTTGTCCTAAAATCCCTTTCCCGAACGATGGATTCACCCCAATCCGTTTCGAACCGCCACTTGGTCGAGTAAGCGCTGCCGCATTCGAGTCCACCCACCGGCACGGCCACAACACCTACACTGCCCTCTCCCACGGGGCGAGATTCATGCAGAATGCGCGTCTCATCATCCGGACCCGTCAGGGAAACCTGGATGGTGAAAAAACCATCCAGAGGAATTGAACTCGCCGACAACCGTGCTGCTTCCTGCGAGCGGTGCGCCATCAGCCTAGGATTTCCAATCATCGGCGCTTCCACGTCGATCGCCACAGTCTCGAAAATATCGGCACTGTTCTCGATCACGACCTGCATGTCAGAACCCTGCATTCCAGGCGCAAGACTCCCCGGAATATCGAATAGATTATTCTGGGTAACCGGTGCACGCGGGTGATGGAAGATCACCTCGCCTTCCCGTTTCAGCCGGACATCCATCCAGCCCCCCGGTACGCCATCCACTTTTCTAATCTGCCACCTGTTCATGCGCTCACGGTAGCGGTTATCCACGTCCAGCAGAACCTCCCCCTCCACGTCTGCCCCGAATCCAGGCACCACTACATGTTCGGCTATCAGCCGAGTCTCCTGAAAAGCAGCAGCCACGTTTTCCACGTCGGAGCCACAAGGTTCACCGTCACAATCGGTATCCGGATTGGAGAACGTATCCTGGCGGGGCTTGTTGGCATAGGACATGATGGTCTTGAAATTCGAGCCGGAATAGCCGACTGCCGTTCCATTCCAGCTTCTTCCCCGGTCTTCATAATCATGGTGAGCGCCCAGGTTGTGGCCGATTTCATGGGCCAACACCTGGCCATTATTGGCGCAAACACCGCCAATCCAGTTGACCAGGGATGAAGGGCGGAACTGCCACTCCCGGGTATTCACATATCCACGACCACAGGCCCAGTCGCCCTCAATACCTTCGGTCACAAAGGTCACGAACATGGATTCGGTCTCGGCCCTGAGCGCATGGGCATCCTGAACACCGGACAGATAGGGGCGTTCAATAAGATCTTCAGTGGTAACACCCGAGGTTCCGAACAGCGAAAGCATGGTACGGTCACCGGACTGGTATAACTGGGCGGGAAAGCCGATCCAACGCCACCCCCGATTCTCCAGCACCAGATCAATCTCGGCATTCTGAAAGGCCAGGTTGGCGCGGGCTACCGTGTTCTCCAGCGTCGCGGTAATGGCCCCATGCCATCGGGTTGCCTTGCCATTGTCGATGGCGAAGACAATACCGGCCACGGTCGGCCCCTCATCAAGGGCCTTGTCGCGGATGGTATCGGAAACCGCAACGTCCGCCAGCTCCTCGGCAAGCTCCACCTCGCAGAAGCCGTCCTCAGGCTGCAGCAAGGTCACATCCACCAGCAGCGCTTCATGCTCACCCATGCGTCCGGAGGCCTGCAGCTCCCACATCTGCCCATTGGCATGTACATGACCAGCCAACTGCCCTTCCGGGCCGATAGTAATCAAGGTTGACGGTGCCTTTTGATCCACCGGCTCAGCAATCCAGGTCCGGTAGCCGTTGCCATGATCCCGAAACTCCCGAAAAGACAGGGCCAGGGCAGGACCGGCCGGCAGCCCCAGCTCGAACCGCTGGCCTGGCCTGGCTGCCAGGATTTCCTTGTTCAAACGCACCGGCTGCGCGGCCGTGGCGGCAAGGTCCTGACGCTCGGCGGTGTCGGCCGCCAGTTCCTGATACTGCCCGCTGGCACCCAGGTCCTCGAAGACCGGCGCGGCAATACCGGTGGAAACGGCGAACACAGCAAACATGGCGACGACAAAACGAACAAAAAGCATCACAATCCCCTTTTGAATTGATTGCTTATGGAACCTCTGATCAATACGGCAAGGTGGCATGAAAACATGAACCGGCCTGCCCCACAGGCCATGCAAGCTTGCAGCCCTGCCCCTCATTGCGATTCATACCAGCTTTGCCAGTGGTCGATACGACCGGCAATCCGGCGCACATATTGCCGGGTTTCAGCCGGCGCACGCCGGTCAAGGCGCTCGGCAAAGGTGGCAAGGTCCTGGGGCGGGTAGTCGGTCAACAGCAACCGATCCACCCTTCCGGGCCCCCAGTTGTAGGCGGCCAGGGCAAGCCCGTAGGCGACCTCGGAGGGCACCCGGTCCCGATAACGCTCAAGCAGGCTGCTGAGATACCAGCTGCCGATCAGCATATTGATGGCAGGGTCAAAAAGATCATCCCGGGCATCGAGTCTGAGTTGCTCACGGGCATCGGCTTCGGCCCCCTCAGGGAGAATCTGCATCAGACCCCGGGCACCGGCATGACTGACGGCGTGGGGATCGAAGGCGCTCTCGGTTTCCATCACTGCCAGCAACAGGCCCGGGTCCAGTTCAAAGCGATCGGCCATGGCATCCACCATCCCGAGCCAATCCTCGGCGCTGCCGGGATTGAGCCGGGGCAACGGGCGGGCCTGGGCGTCAGCAGAGACAATCCGACGCAACCCTTCACCCGCCTCCCGGCCCATACGCAGACCCTGGCGGGATAGCGATTCCGTTCGCGCATGAATATGCGGCGCCAGTTCAATCCAGGCATCAACGACGGCATCACCGCAGGCCGAAAAATCCGGCAGATAGTACTGTTCCCCGGCAATCTGACCAAGGCAGCTGCCACGATCCTGCCTGTCCAACGGCAGCAAAACGGCTGCCAAGACAAGCCCCAGGGCAAGCCAGGGCCAGGCGCGGGGACTGCGGCGAACCCGGCGGACGGGCCCCGCATCCGAGCGCGCACCCGCATCACTCCCTTCACGCCGCGCGCGGGCCGTGGTTTCCCAATGGGGTGCGCCGACCTCATCCTGCCCAGGCACGCTGGAGGCTTCAGCCTGCGGCTGTGCCTTGTGGTCGTACCAGAAGCTGCGGACACTGCTCATATCGACTTCCCCCTTGCTGTTCTTCTCTGCCTGCCTGCCATTCAAACAGCCGCCAAGCAGGATTTCTCAGCATGCAAGCTTGCGCATCACCAGTTCCGGGCAAAGCGGAGCGATGATGTGCCCACGTTCATTGAACGGGCACAAAACGACATAGCTTGTCGCCCGGGAATGAAAGACTAGTTGGCAGCTATCCGGTCGGGGCCATTTGCAAGCTTGCAAGCCGCAGCCTTCGACTGGATCTCTGCCAAAGTAGGCACCATCGAGGCCGGCCAGCGGCCTGAGTCATTCCAAGCAAAGAGGAAAAGCCATGAATCGTTCAATCCAGATCGTCGCCCTTTTCATCACCACCCTGCTGTTCGCCGCTTGTGGCACTGCCCCGGAGAAAAAGCCCGGCTTTGATGCCGATGACCATCGGGCGGAGGCACCAGACTGGTATCTGGAGCACGAAGCCGAAACCCGGCCAGGGGTGATCTATGGCTACGGGATCTCGCCAGCCAACCCGGATCATCCCGATGCCATGCGCCGCACTGCGCGCAACCGGGCCCTCAATGATGTAGCGGTAGCACTGCAGAACCACCAGCGGGGGCTGATGGATGAATATGTCGAGCAGTTCGGCGGGGAAGTCAGCGAACAGCTGGCCCAGACGCTGGAAACCTTCGTCGATGTGGAGCTGACCGGTGCCGAGATTGATCGCGCCCACTGGGATTCACAGGGCCGCTGGTTCGTGCGCGTCGCCCTGGACCTGGATCAGGATTTCGAACCGCTCTACGAGGTCCTCGAGGCGGGTTCGGACTCGGAACGGGAGGCCGTGCGCCGTCGTTCTGAAGCCCATCTGGAGCGGCTCAACGAACGCCGGGCGGAACAACGTGCCAGTGGCCTGTCCACCTTCAGCCGTGTCATGGGCGACTGATCAAACATTACAAGGGGAGAATCATGTCCAAGCCGTCCACCATCCATCTGTTCTGTGCCATCGTGCTGTTTGCCGTGCTGGCTGCAGGCTGCAGCAGCCTGCCAAGTGTCCAGGACAGAATGGCCATGACCACCCATGCCGATGACAGCCGTCATGCCTGGGGACGTGGAACGGGCGGCTCCGAGGCGGAGGCCCGGCAGAGGGCGCTCAATGACCTGGCCTCCCAGGTCAGTCTCTGGGTGCAGGAACAGCACGGTGAACGCTTCGAGATGGACAGCCGCAATGGTTCGGTCAATACCGAAAGCCTGATGGAAAGTCTGACGCGCACCATGATCAATGTCAGGCTGGACGGTGCCGAACTCGTTACCCTGGAATCCCTGCGCGATGGCTGGTACGCGGAAGTCCGGCTGCCTCGGGACCGGCTGGACACCCTGCGCCGGGAGATGCGGATTGAAGCCCCTTTGCAGGCAAGGGTCCATCGTCTGGAGAGTCTTTCCAGCTCGCAACCGGGCAAGCGTGCCATGGCGGCCCTGAGCGGCCTGGACCACGCCCGCCGCCTGGAACTGGCGGACCGGGAAATGCTCAACCCCGACGGGGAACTGCTCACCTACGGCAGCTATTTCGAAGTAGCCCTGCGCGGTGCCCTCTCCCGCCTGGATGTACTGCCCACCCGGAAGGATGACGGGCAGCCAAACCTGACCGTCATCGACCGTGAAAGCTTCCGCCCCCAGGGCCGGCTGCATTTGAGCGTCAATGGCGAATCCTTTCATACGGCGCGTGACGGGCGGCTGCCGCCCCTGCCCGGGTCAGCCAACAAGCAGGCGGTGACCGTATCCCTGCAAAGCCCGGAACGGGAAGTGCTGACCGTACCCGAGCGCCAGCGCCGCCTGGCCGTCTTGTCCGCCGCTGACTGGAAGTCTGACGGCGCAACCCGGCTCTTTGTCCATGTCGAGCCCGCCGGTACCGTTGTAGCGGTCAACGGGGATGGCATCGTCGCCCCCCAGACACTGCGGGTGCCGGCTGGACGTGAAACGCATATCCGGATCATGGGCCGGGGTGAGCTTGCCGGCCTCGATGAGCATATTCATATCCCGGAAAATGCGCCCATCCATGTCTTCTCGGCCGTTCTGCAGGAGAACCGGACCGCGACCCTGCACCTCCAGACACCGCGCGGTGCCACCGCCCGGGTATCCGGCCCCAACGGTTTTCGACACAGCATCAATGGACGCACGCAGCCGATGGAGGTCCCGGCCGGCCGCTACCGCATCGAGCTGGAAGGTGAAGACGATGCACAGACCATCCGCGAAAGCCTGGTCCTGCATGAGGGAGAGGCGCTGCATCGCCAGTATCGCCCCCTGCCCGACCGCCGCTTCTGGTCCCGGGGCCGCCTGGCCACCTTTGGCATGGGCGTGACCGGGTTGCCGGGTGACGCCCACCCGCTCCCGGATGACACCGCCGTGGCCGACATCGACACGTGGTTCGCACAACGCACCGGGCGGGAACTGGACGAGGCCCGCTTCGACACCGCCCTGAGTGTGGGCGTTCGCATCGGCCATCTGGCCGCATCCGGCTTCATGGCCGACATCGGCCTGGACTTCATCGGCCAGGCAATCGAGTTCACCGATGCCGAGGGCAACCGGGACGAGGCGGAACTGAGTATCTTTGAAGTCTCGCCCAGCATTGGCTGGTGGACGGGCATGCGGCGCAGCAATGCCGGCTTCAGCATGAGCCTGGGCACTGCCCTTGGCATGGTGGAGTGGAATGACGACAGCAATCGCCTGTTCGGCGCTTCCCTGGAAAGCGGCAGCAGCACCTATGCCTACCCCTTCCTGGATCTGGCCCTGTCCTGGGGACAGGAAAGCCGCTTTGCCCTGCGCAGCCGCATCAGCACGGACGAGTACCGGCCGTTCACCCTGTTTCTGAGCATTGGCGGGCACCGGATCACCGAAAGCGGATATGATCTGCCCGCATCCACCCAGGCCCGTGCCGGCGAACATTACTGAGGAACCCGTCATGGAGAACAAGAACAAGCGTATCTTTCTGGTCAGCCGTCACCCCGGGGCCATCCGTTGGCTGCAGCGCCAGGGACACGGCCCGGTGATTCACAGAGCACACCTGGATCTCAACGAGATTCGCCCCGGTGACCGTGTCATCGGCACCCTGCCCGTGCACATGGCCGCCCAAGTCTGCAAAATAGGTGCCGAATACCACCATCTGGCCGTGGACATTCCCCCGGAACTGCGGGGGGTGGAACTGGATGAACAGACCATGGCCGCCTGCGATGCCAGACTGGTGCCCTGCCGGGTGGAAATGGATGAACAAACAGGAGACCACCCTTGAAGACAGCCACAGCTCTGAAAAGAATGGCGTCCGAGTTCATGCCCGGTCCGAAGCTGTTTTTCATCCTGCTGAGCGTTGCGGGCAGCTTCATGCTGTATGGCTCGGATGTACTGTTCGGCCTCGCCCTGCTGGGTGGGGCAATGGCCATGTCCATGGTGGAGAGGGCCCTGCAGGACAAAGGCCTGTCCTGGCTGTTGGGAGATCTTGGCGTGATCATTCTGCTAACCGGCGTCATCGGCCTGATGTTTCGCGACGTTTCACCCCTGTTCCTGTCAATCGGCCTGATCATCACGGGTGTACTCATCATACTGGCTGCGTCTCTGAAACCGGCGTCATCCAAAAAAACCGCATAAGCAGGGCCAGAAGGCGCCCCGCCGCAAGCTTGCAGCGGCTGAACCCCTTGTCATCCGGTGGCATACTGCACTCAGGGGATCAAGACGGGGGTGCGCCAAATGGCCAATTTTCTCACCAGCATCAACCAGAAGCGCGGCACGATGACGCGGGGCGAACGCCGCCTGGCGGATCGCATGGCAGCACTCCTGGAAGATGATTACCTGATCTGGCACGAAGCCCCCATCGGGCCCCGCCGGCAGCAGCCGGACTTTGTTATCCTGCATCCGCGCCGCGGCGTCCTGGCACTGGAGGTCAAGGACTGGAAGCTCGAGAGTCTGCACGAAGCCAATCGGCAATCGATCACGCTCTCTACCCAGCGGGGCCTGGTGCGAGAAAGCAATCCCCTGGACCAGGCCAGGCTGTATGCCATCCGCATCAGCCGGGAACTGGAACAGGAAGCCAGTCTGCTTCATCCCCCCGGCCATCCCCGCGCCGGCAAGCTCATGGTGCCGTGGGGGTTCGGCGTGGTACTGAGCAACATCACCCGCCAGCAGCTTGAACGCAGCGGCCTGGACCAAATGCTGGCCCCGGACCAGGTGATCTGCAAAGACGAAATGAGTCCCTCCACCGAGGCTGAAGAGTTCCAGAAACGCCTGTGGGACATGTTCACGATCACCCCGCCGGTGGCACTTTCAGTGCCCCAGATCGATCGTATCCGGGCACGCATGTTTCCCGAGATCCGTATCAACCAGAAGGGGCTCTGGGACACTGGCGGGGAGGAAGAAAAAGACATCGAAACGGCCCTGCCGGACATGGTCAAGGTCATGGACCTGGAACAGGAGAAGGTCGCCCGCAACCTGGGGGCCGGCCACCGCGTCATCCACGGAGCCGCCGGCGCCGGCAAGACACTGGTACTGGTCTATCGCTGCAGTTATCTGGCCCGCGTGCTGCAAAAGCCCATCCTGCTGCTCTGTTACAACCGCTCTCTCGCCGAACGTCTGGAACGACTCACCCGGGACCGGGGCCTCGGCAAACAGGTGGTGGTTCGTACCTTTCATGCCTGGTGCCTGCATCAGCTCAAGACCTACCAGCAGCCTGTCCCGAAAACCGAACAGGGCCAGCCGGCCTGGGAAGAGGCGGTCAGCCAACTGGACCGCTCCCTGGAGCTTGGTCATGTGCCGCGCGCCCAGTACGGTGCCGTGCTCATTGACGAAGGCCACGATTTTGAGCCGGACTGGCTTCGCATTGCCGTACAGATGGTGGACCCGGCCACTAACAGCCTGCTGCTGCTCTACGATGACGCCCAATCCATTTACGGCGAAGAGCGCAAACCCTTCACTCTTTCCAGCGTGGGCATCGAGGCGCGTGGCCGCACCACGATTCTGCGCAAGAATTACCGCAATACCCGCCAGATTCTGCAAGTCGCACAGGAATTTGCCAGCGAACTGCTGACAGAAAAGCGCAGCGATGACGATGGCATCCCCCTGATCTGCCCGGAAAGCGCGGGCGGCGCCGGCCCCCTGCCGGTCCTGCATCAATTTACCAGCCCAGGCGAAGAAGCCGCGGCGGTGGTGAAGGAACTGCAAACGGAACATCAACGCGGCCGCGCCTGGTCCGAGATGGCAGTGCTGTTCCGGACTCGCTATGCGGCCCGGAAAGTAGAGGCCGCCCTGTCAGCGTCGGGTATTCCCTTCCGCTGGGCCGGCCAGAGAAAGGACAACAGCCCAATGTCGGCCGTCACACTCAGCACCCTGCATTCGAGCAAGGGCCTGGAATTCCCCCTGGTGCTCATTCCCGCCCTTCAGACAACGCCTATGAGGGGCAGGGATGAGCTGAGCGAAGCGCGCATCCTTTACGTCGGCATGACCCGCGCCATGGAGCGCCTTGTCCTGAGCGGCAGCGGCCGCTCACCCTTCATTACCAGACTCGACCAGGCCATCAACGCGGCCGCCTGACAGCAGCCATTCAAGCGGGATGCCCGATGCACGAGGTTGAAGCCAGATTCTATCTTCCCATCAGCGAGGAGCAGATTCAGCGCGTCCAGCAGGCGGACTCGGCACACGAGAGCCTTTCCACCCTGGACCTCCCCCAATGGGCATCGCTTCTTCTGCTGCAGAAGATTCCTGATCTGTCCGGGCAGGAATCGAGGGGCCATGAATGGCTCCTGGCGGATCAGCTGGCCGCATTGAACCGCGTTGCCACATCAGAGGCAGCCGATGGGCTCAAAAACGCGATTGCCAATACCCTGGACCGGGATCGCCTTAAGGCAGGACAGGCCCTGCTGGGCGCCTTCGGCATTGCGCTACTGGACGACGAGTCAGTGAAGCAACGCCATTATCTGAACGTGGACCAGAGCTGGAATTTCGAATTTGCCGAACAGCACCGGGAAAAGCTTCGTCAGCGCAGCATAAGGATTGATACCCAGAATCGAAGCTATTTTCTCACCCGTGAGCAAATGCGCCGCTACACCGAGATCCACCACCTGCCCGGAGAAAGCATCCACATTCAGGGCTATGCCGGCTGCGGTAAAACCTTGATGATCCGCCAGCTGGCGGCAGGGCTTGCCGAGAACAATGCAAGACCGCTCGTACTCTGCCACACACAGGCGCAATCAAGGGCCCTGCAAACGATTCTCAAGGACTGCCCACAGGTGGATATCCTGACCGTTGGTGGGCTTGCCTATCGTATGATTCCAGTGGACCGGACGGCACCGACATTTTCAGCCCTGCGCCGGGGCAACCCGCATGGGCATGCCATCTCCACCACTGAGCTTGTCAATTTACTGGGCATCCCGTCCAGCGGTCGTTACCCGGAATGGGAGATCGCCACGCTCGCCCGCCAAAGTGTTTTTAATTTCTGTCACAGCACCGACAGCGAAATCAGCAGCAAACACCTCCCGCGCCACTCATCCATCGCGCATAACGAGGACAGTGCAGCCCTGGTTGTGGAAAATGCCCGCTTGCTGTGGCAGCTCACAATCGCCCCTCATGGCAAAGGCAGGGCCCTGCCCATCCACGCCTATCACCGGATCAAATATGCCGCCCTCCAAGGCTGGCAGGTAATGCCGCAATACACCGATATCCTGATGGACGAGGCACACGAGTTTTCCCCCGCATTGCTGCAGCTGCTGGAAAACAGTCCCCAGGCACTGATCAGTCTCGGCGATGAGTTCCAGCGCATCCGCGGCATGGCGTTAAAGCGCGACAATGTCATTCGACAACGGGAAATGACCCACTCGGTCCGTTCCAGCCGGAATGTGGAAGCCATCATCAATCCGCTCATTCAGGCCCACCCGAGTCGACTGAAAGAGCCTTTCATAGGCAATACCCTCGGTCACACCAGGATCAGCTATTACCGCACAGCAAGCATCCCGGACAAACCATCCGCCATTCTCGTGCCCGACTGGCTGGCCATGGTGGCCTGGCTCAAGCGGCTTGCCGACGCCGGTGCCGGCGCCCAATTGTTGGACAACCACCGCGACCTGCATAACCTGGGCAATGACCTGATCGGCCTGTATCGGGAAAACATCCGGCCCCGCCATCCGGAATTCCGGGAATGCAGTGCCTGGGACAGCCTCGCGAGAAGGCATCACAGCAACCCGGCCTTCATGGCCCTGAACCGCATACTCGAGGAAGGCTATAACTATGCTGACTGGTCGGCCGACATGGCACGCGTCACAGACGGGGAGCGGCCGCGCTTCACCCTCGGCCGCCTGGAATCGGCGAGAAACCATGAATTTCGTCGTGTGATGGTCAGTGATGAATGGCTGGCAGAAATCAGGCACCGTGATCCCGCACCCTCACCCCATGTGCTTGCCCACCTCTACATCGCAACGACCCGTGCGACAGAAGAACTGATTCTGCCCATGACAATGCAGGAATGGATCGAAGCAATCAGCGGTTCATGAAGCCGGTTCAAGGTGAAAGCGGCCCAGGCCCATGCTGACCGCCTTGCCCACATGCACCGCTTGGCCGAGCAGCAGCCAGGGGACCAGTTCGTGGGCAACATTATCCAGCTCAAAGGCGCCACTGAGCCCACCGAGCTGATGGCGGGCACCCTGGCGATTGGAACGCCGGGCCCGCTCCTCCCATTGCAGGGTCTGGGCATGGAGCCGGACATCGGCGCAGGCCGCTTTCAGGGCGCGAAAATCCGCCGTCACCGGCCCCGGGCCGTACACCGCTGCGAGCAGCGACACCCGCCGGACCACCGCCATGCAGAAAGCGCCGGGATCGAAGCCCCGCTGGCCCAGGTGGCGACCGCCCACCCGCAGGCGCATCGGCGTCAGCAGCCTGACCCGCATGGGCCCCGCATGGCCCAGAATGCCCGCCTGATCCAGCCACTCGGCCTCGCTGGGCCCGGCCGCTTGCGGCTGATCAGCATCAATCTCGCGCAAGCCCCCAGCCCGGTGCCAGCGGGCCACCGACACGAGCTTCAGGTTGTCTGCCATTTCCAGCCGGCCGGCACCCTCGGCCAGCGCCTGCACATAGGCCGGCAGACCGGCATTGGCCGTACCCAGCAGGGAAAGCCCCAGTGTCAGGGTCTCGCCTCGCGCCACCGGCCCTTCAGGCAGTTCATGCAGCAGCCAGGGCGATGGCAGCCGATCCAGCCCGGCCAGGGGCAATCCATGGGTATCGGCCGGCAGGGGTGGTTCGAACAGGCGGGCGTAGTCACAGGCCGGATCACAGTCGCAGGCCCTGTGCAGACCACGCGGACAATGCCGCTCACGCAGGGCATGGCCAAGCACGCCTCGCCATGCCGACCCGGAAAAACCGGGATAGTCATAACGGTCATGCACTGCAAAACGCAGGCGATAAAAGCCAATCACCAGGCGGGGTAGATCTGTTTGCGATGACGGATGGGGCATTCCCTTAAAGCCTTCGCGCTTCGAAAAAAGGCTTAACGCTATCACATGCCCATGAGCGGGGAACACAATCCCAATTCGGTTTTCAATGACAGTCATGACGGCCTGACACCAGCTTGATTTCTGGTTCAGCCGATTGGATACTGAGCTAGGCGGAAAAGGGGAAGGACAAGGGGGACGACTTGCCTGAGATGCCGCTGGGTGCAATGCCCGGACTCGCAAACACTGCCGTATTGGGTTTCGTCGGCCACCGTCAAACCAGGCTCAGCCAGAACCGGAATGTACTCCAGGACCAGCTGGAAACGGTCCTGCGCGCGATTCAAACCCATAGCCCCAGCATTGTGCTCACAAGCGGTGCGGCCGATGGCAGCGACCTCCTCGCCGGCGCTGCCGCCCGGCACCTGGGCATGCCCTGGCACGCCATCACGCTGGATGACAACGAGATCCAGGCCGCACGCGACACCGGTGCCACCCGGATAGAAGCCCTGAATGAAACGGCTGCCACTTCCCCGAACGCGCCCTTCGTGGCCCTGCAGTCCCGAATCCTTGATTCCGCCGACCTGATCCTGGCCCTCTGGGATGGTCAGCCGAGTCGCGGCGCAGGCGGGACGGCGGACACCGTGGCACAGGCCGGCCGAAGGAAGCTGCCTGTTCTCTGGCTGGCAAGCCAAAGCAACCAGGCAAGACTCCAATATGGCGCTCTCGACCACTGGACAGGCGTCAATATCGATACTGACTAGCATTTCTCAATTCGGGATCTCTCAAGGAAAGACTGGAAACCAATCATGGCCTTACAAAGAACTGCTGTTTTTCTCGCCTCCCGCTTCGAAGAATTCTCCCGACTGAGAGCTCTGCTTTGCGAGCGCATCGAAGCCATCAAGTACCGCCAGATCGAGGCCATTGATCTCAATGACGGCCGGGTCGGCCACCGGCCTCCACTGGACGAATGCCTCTCGGCCGTGCGCCGGTCGGAATTCATGATCCTGCTGGTCGGTGAGACCTATGGCGGCAAGGCCCCGGGCGAGGATCACAGCTTCACCGAGCTCGAATACCGTGAAGCGATGAAGACGGAAAACTGCCGTGTACTGCCCTTCTTCATCGGCTCATCCTATGCCGACGGCAACATTCAGTACTCCGATGACCCGGTCTTTTCTGCCTGGCAGAAAGAGCTGCAGGACAATCACACCGTCGGCTTCCTGGATCCGTCACGCCCGGAGGAAGAGCTGGCGGATGAGATCTTTCAGTGGCTCGACAAGGCTCACTGGGAGTTTCATGAAGAGGGGGCCGCACATCAGACGGGTGAAGGGGAAGAAGACTGGGATGACAGTCCCGACACCACCGTCAGGGGCATCAATGAACAGGACATTGATCATTTCGACAAGTTCTCCGAAACCCATGACATCAACCTGACTACTGTCCAGGTCGAGAAAATGGGCGTGGAAGCCCTGCTACGACGCCAGATTTCCCTTCAGGCGCTCGAACACCGGGAAGAAGGCCGAAAAGCCATGGAGCTTGGCTTCACTGGCGAAGCCATCCATCACTTCAAGTCGGCCATCGATATTCTGCCGCTCGATGTGGCCAGCCACTATTATCTTGCCAAGGTCTATGTGGGCAGCTACCGGAAAAAGCATTTCCAGGCAGCCATAGAACATGCCGACAAGGCCGCCAGGCTCTACCGTGCCGAAGGCCGACGGGGCCGGGCGGCAACGGCCCACATCCTGGCGGCGCGGGCAGCTTCCGGCCTGGGCCGGCTTGCCGAGGGCCTTGAACACGCCAGAACCGCCGTCCAGGTAGCAGGCAACCTGGGCCGCTCGCATGTGGAGCTGGCCCGGCAGTACGCCCTGCAGCGAAAGCCGGAAAAGGCCATGGAGGCCATCGAGGACGCAATCCGCGTGTTCCCGCCAAGCCTGCGCCAGATCCTGGACGACCCGGACTTCAATCCGATCCGAGCGACCATCGATGAATTCCTCGCCAAGGAAAAAGCGAAGCTGTCGAAACAGATCCAGAAGCTGGATCGCATCCGGTCAAGCGTTGATCAATCCCACACCACCGAAGCCTGGTATCACGACAGCGTCCAACCGGCCATCCACATGAAGACCAGCTTTCCCCGGCTGGCCGACATGGCCAGACGAAAACTATCGGAAACCCACGGCGCCATTCGTGAACTGGGCAAGCGCTGGGAGTCGCGAAGTCAGGAGCTGAAGCGGGCAATGAATGTCGAGTTTGCGGACTGGAGGCTCCGCCATGAGAAAAAGATGGAGAAGGTGCGCGAGCAGGCTCAGGAAAAGGCAAACGGGCTCATCATGCATGCACTGCTCGCCGCTCTTTTCGCCGCCCTCTTCATCGGCACCGGCATCTTTCTCTGGAATGGAATGACTTCCGACAGCGTGAGCGATGAAATGGCCATGACCGGTGTCGTCATGCTGGTGCTTTTAGGCTTTGGCATCGCCAGAAGTCTGAGATCCCTGAAATCACTGCGACAATCCCGCGATCATGCCGACGAAACCATACTGGATCTGCAGCGCTTGATCCGGGAAAGAAAGGAAGAGCTTGAACACATGCAGGCCGGGAACGATAAACGCAAGAAAGCGTTACGTGCCGCCATCCAGAGCTTCGAGGACCTGCTCCATCAATTCCACCCGGCCGCGACACCTTATCGCACCCTGCAGGCGAGACGCCCGCGGGGGCTGGTCCGAGTGCGAACCCCCGTCGATCCCCAGAAGCTTTCCGAAGAAACCGGAAAACAGATAAGTTTCACTCCGATTGACCGGGCGCGGGATGTGCTCGACACACCATCCCGGTCGCAGCTCTTCCGGGTCAAACGCATCACGGACAATGAGATCGAGCTCTGCCG